>CALMDN010000430.1 GCA_937864935.1 uncultured Bacteroidales bacterium | reverse complement strand
TGTCGGGGACTGGTTTGGGGTTAACCATTACAAAAAATCTGGTGGAATTGCTGGGCGGGAGAATCTGGCTTGATTCTTACCCCGGTGAGGGATCTACCTTCTGGTTCTCCATTCCGTATAAAACTGGTTATCAGGGTACAGGTCAGCTTTTTGAAAGTGAATCTACCCAGGTAATCTCCATTGATCTGGAAGGCAAATGCATCCTTGTGGTTGAAGATGTGGATACCAATTACTTTTATATCAGTTCATTGCTTGAGAAATTCGGCTGCAGGGTAATACGGGCTACCGATGGTTTAAAGGCCGTGGAGATCTGCAAAACCGACGATTCGGTTAACCTGGTTCTGATGGATATTGAGCTTCCTGTAATGGATGGTTATACAGCGACTGCTGAGATCAAGAAGTTCAAGCCTGAATTGCCGGTTGTTGCCCAAACAGCATTTGCAATGATGGGAGAGCGTGAAAAATGTATTGAAGCCGGTTGCAACGACTACATTGCGAAGCCTATACGCAAGGAGATACTGCTTGAAACCATAGCCAGGTATCTTTAGCCGGGGATTGAGTCCGGGTAGAGCAACCGGAAAGGAAAACCTTTGCAGCCGCTCAGCCCGGCTTACAGATACCTCGGGTCTGCCATCAGCGGGAGTTTGGCCATACGGGTAACCTCAACCGACGGAAACCCGAACTCTTCGACCACCCTTCCGAGCAAAAGATAAACTCCCCGCCCTTTAAAAGGATATGCTCTGGCGATATCGGGAAAATGCACGGTGTCGAAAAATTCACCGGTGTGATCAAGGAAGGTGCCGAAATGCATAATCTCTTTTTTGATGGTACGAACATACTTGATGGTTACCAGCACCCCGAGCATTTTAACCGTTTGGCCCACCGAATGCTGAAGGTCGCAGGCTGCTATCTGCCCCCTGAAATCTGTCTTCAGCATATCGAAGTAGCTCATCGTTACAGGAAAATCAATCAATTCGATCTCATCGTAGGCATCTTCAAGGGGATTGTGCACCAGGGCCGGCAGGTTAAAGTGGCGTACCGGCTGTTTGAAGAGCGCGGCTGCCGGTTCAGGTTGTTTCTTGCCCGACATCATGTGGGCTTCCCACAAAAGCTGTTGTTTCCCCAGTCCGGTAAACCTCAGGGCACCGATACGTATCAGCAGGATGAGCTGCTCCATGGGCGGATGTACCCGCTCAATAAAATCGTAGAGATCGGTAAAGAATCCGTTCAACTCCCTTTCCTTCAGCAACTGTCCGGCAAGGTCGCTTTCGAGCCCTGTAATGTGAACAAACCCGATAAACAGGGTTTTTTCCTCGAGCGAGCTGAGGTACACACTCCGGTTGAGGCAGGGGAGTTCAATGTTGGCACCGCACCGTCTGGCTTCATTAAAATAGACCCAGCTCTGATAAAACCCGCCGAAGTTGTTGATTACGGCTACCATAAACTCCACCGGAAAATATGATTTCAGAAAGAGGCTCTGGTAGCTTTCTACGGCAAATGATGCGGAGTGCGCCTTGGAAAAGGAGTAACCGGCAAACGATTCAATCTGGCGCCACACTTCGTTGGTGATCTCATCGCTGTAGCCCTTGTTGCGGCAGTTGGCAAAGAACTTGTCAATAATCTTCTGGAATTCAACCCTCGACCGGTATTTACCGCTCATGGCCCTTCTCAGCACATCGGCATCCGCCAGATCGAGGCCGGCAAAATGGTGACAGATTTTCAGCACATCTTCCTGATATACCATCACTCCGTAAGTTTCGCTCAGCTGCTCCTTCATCACGGGATGAATATAATCGAAGCCTTCGGGGTTGTGAAAGCGGCGGATATATTCGCGCATCATCCCCGAGCGGGCCACCCCCGGCCTGATGATTGAACTGGCCGCGACAAGACTCAGGTAGTTATCGCACCTGAGCTTCTTCAGTAACCCGCGCATTGCAGGGCTTTCAATGTAAAAGCAGCCATTCGTCTCGCCGCTTCTGAGTTGCTGCTTCACTTTCGGGTCCTGCTTGAATTTTTCAACCTGGTGAATATCTATGCTGACTCCGCGGTTTGCCTTTATGATGTCAACACAGTCGCGTATATGACCGATCCCGCGCTGGCTGAGGATATCGAGTTTTTCAAACCGGAGGTCTTCTGCCACATACATGTCCCATTGGGTTACCGGCATCGACTTCGGGGGGAGGTCGAGGGCCGTGTAGCAGGTGATGGGTTCTTCCGAAATCAGCACACCCCCGGCGTGAATACTTCTGATGTTGGGGAAATCGGTCATTCGTGTACCGATTGCGGTAATGTGCCTTGTGATATCGTCCTGATTGAGGGGGTTGTCCGGTTCATCAATCAGGCGGTCGAGCTCAGCTTTCGGCAGTCCCATTACCTTTCCGAGTTCCCTCAGTATCGATTTTCCCTTGAAGGTGGAGGTAGCCCCCAGCAGGGCGGTATGCTCGCGTCCGTAGCGTTTAAAAATGTAATCGAGCACATCGTCGCGCTCTTTCCACGAGTAGTCGATGTCGAAATCGGGCGGACTGCTTCGTTTGGGATTCAGAAAGCGTTCGAAGTAAAGGTTCAGCTCGATGGGGTCAACATCGGTGATTCTCAGGCAGTAGGCCACAATGCTGTTGGCACCGCTGCCCCGTCCTACATGGTAGAAGCCGCGCGACATGGAATAGCGTATGATGTCCCAGGTAATGAGGAAGTAGGCACCAAACCCCAGCCGGTCGATGATGTCGAGTTCGTGACGTACCCTTGCCGCAGCCGTTTTGTTGTTCTTCCCATAGCGGTACTCCAGCCCGTCGGCCGCAAGTTTCTCGAGCAGCAGGCGGTCGTCGTACATACTCCCGGTGAAGGTCTTTTTGTTCTTTATAATCCTGAAATCGAAGTCGATGTTGCAGCGGCCGGTAATCCGTTCAGTATTGCGGATCAGCTCGGGAAAATTTCCGAAAAGCTTTTTCAGTCCGGCAAGGTCTGTCATCATACGTTCGCCTCCGGCAACCATGCCGGGGGTGAGACGGCTCAGGAGGATGTTGTTGTCGATGGCCCTCAGGTAGCGGTGCAGCTCGTATCCTTTTTCACCGGTGAATGCGATGGGGGCATGGATCATAAATTTTCCGGGATATCTGCGGTAATCCGACATGGGGAGTTTGTTGATGTCGGCGGCAGTGACTCCCGAGAATTCATTTTCTGCCATTTCGGTTACCTGGCGGCTTCCAAAAGGATAAACCACCACCACATGATTAAACGGGGGTGCCGGCCAGGGCAGGGGAGTTCCCTGTATGTTGCTCCGGCTCAGCAGGTCGTTCAGCTCCTTGAATCCGGCGTTGTTTTCAGAGATTCCGGTGTAAAGCAGGCGGTTGCCATCCCTGAATTCGATGCCGGCCATCGGGCGGATGCCTGTTTTATGACAGGCCTTAACAAAGTCGATGGTTCCGCTGCTGTTGTTGATATCGGCAAGCAATGCCACTTCGGCCCCTGCTTCGAGGGCAAGCGGGGGAATTTCGTCAATGGGTATTGTGCCGAAGCGCAGGCTGTAGTATGAGTTGAAAGTCAGGTGCATTTTGTTCTGATGCTTGCTTTGGCCGGAGAAAGTACGGCTGCTGTACTGCCTCCCTGTTTTAAGTTACTGGTTTTATTCTTCCTCTTCACTGTCGAAGGCTCCGAGTGCTGCTGCATGGGTTATGGCTTTGCTGCCGTAACGGTTGCGTATCCTGTCCATGGCCTGATAGAGGCTTATGGTTTCGGGCGAATCGTCGAACATGCTTATTTGCTGTACCCCGCTCACCAGATGGCTGAACCTTACCCCAACCAGGCGGATGAGCATGCGCCGCTGATACAGCCTGTTGAAAA
>CALMDN010000429.1 GCA_937864935.1 uncultured Bacteroidales bacterium | reverse complement strand
CTTTTTACTTTTTACTTCACAATGTCTCCTGCGCTCTCCTCCATCCTCAAAACCCTCCCCGGCAACCCCGGGGTTTATCAGTATTTCGACAAGGACGGGAAAATCATCTACGTTGGGAAAGCCAAAAACCTCAAGAAACGGGTGTTGTCTTATTTCAATAAAGATACATCGCTGTCGGGAAAAGTTCGGGTGCTGGTTACCCGGATTCACGACATCAGATGGATTGTGACCGACAGTGAATCGGATGCCCTGCTCCTTGAGAACAACCTCATCAAGGAGTATCAGCCGAAGTACAACATCATGCTGAAGGACGACAAGACCTATCCCTGGATCTGCATCAGGAATGAGCCTTTCCCCAGGGTTTTTCCGACCAGAAACCTGGTTAAGGATGGCAGCGAATATTTCGGGCCCTACGCTTCGGTAAAACTGATGAACACCCTGCTCGAATTGATCAGGCAGCTTTATCCCCTTCGCAACTGTAACCTCAGCCTGAGCAGGCAGAACATTGAGGCCGGCAAGTTCAGAATCTGCCTGGAATACCACATCGGCAATTGCCTGGGCCCCTGCGAAGGCCATCAATCAGAAGAAGATTACATGCTTACGGTTAAAGGAGTAAGAAGCATCATCAAAGGAAATCTGAGCATGGTGAAAAGCCAGCTCAATGATCTGATGAAGCAGTATGCAGCCGATTTCGCCTTTGAAAAGGCACAAGTTGTAAAGGAAAAAATCGACCTGCTCGAACGCTTCCAGAGCAAGACACTCGTGGTGAATCCTTCCATCAACAACGTGGATGTATTCTCCATTATTGAAGATGAACAGCATGCCTATGTAAACTTCGTTAAGGTTGCGTCGGGAGCCATCATTCAGTCGCACACCATTGAACTGAAAAAGAAACTCGATGAGACCACCGAAGAGTTGCTGACCATCGCCATTGCCGATCTGCACCCGCGTTTCAGCAGCGGGGCCGCAGAGATCATTGTACCGGTAATGCCCGAATTCAGGCTCCCTGACATCACCTATACCATTCCGCAGCGTGGTGACAAAAAGCAGTTACTCGAGCTTTCTGAGAGAAATGCAAAGTATTACCAGCTCGACAAACAACGCCAGAAAGACCTTGTTGATCCCGAACGAAGGACAAAAAGAATACTGGAAACCATCAAAAAAGACCTGGGGTTGAAGGCATTGCCCGGGCACATGGAATGTTTTGACAACTCCAACATTCAGGGTAATTTCCCGGTGGCTGCCCTGGTGGTTTTCCGCAATGCCAGACCCGAGAAAAAAGATTACCGGCACTTCAACATCAAAACCGTGGAAGGTCCCAACGATTTTGCATCCATGGAAGAGGTGGTTTACCGTCGTTACAGCCGCATGTTGGCTGAGGAACAGAGCCTGCCTCAGGTTGTAATCATTGATGGTGGAAAAGGCCAGCTCGGTTCTGCCATGCAGAGCATTGAAAAGCTTGGTCTTCAGCACAGGATTCAGCTCATCGGAATTGCCAAGCGGCTCGAAGAGCTCTATTTCCCCGGCGATCCAACGCCCCTTCACCTGGATAAAAAATCCGAAACCCTGAAAGTGATTCAGCAGATGCGCGATGAAGCCCACCGGTTTGGCATCACCCATCACCGCAAACGCCGTGAGAAAGGAACCATCAAAACCAGCCTGAACGAAATTGAAGGCATAGGGCCGGCAACGGCACAAACACTGCTGAAGAAGTTCAAATCGGTGAAAAACATCAGGCTGGCCAGTGCTGAGGAGCTGGAAGCCAGTATTGGTAAAGCTAAAGCACAACTGATCCTCAGGCATTTCAGGCCGGATGCCGGTGAATGACCATACAGCAGGTGACATCATAAAGCACTGTATATCAGCATATATAATGTTAATTTGGTGTTGATAAATTGTTCCTTAACGGAAATCCCTCAGCGGTAAAATACACTACTTTCGCAATAAAAGCGGTCAACACCGGTTGGTAACACTAGACATTTTATATCCTGTTATTATGATTTCAATATTCAACAATTTCTCACGCTATCTGCTGATCACCATGATGATAGCCATCGCGTTCAGCAGTCATGCACAAGCTCCCGTAAAAGAGCTGAAAGGACTGGATCCGACTGTAAGCAGTGCCTTCTTTAAAAAATACCCCTCAGCCTCCGAAGTAAAATGGAGCAGAGTTGACAAAACCATCCTCATCACCTTCAGATCAGGCAACGATTTCAGCGATGCATTCTTCGATGAGAAAGGCAACTGGCTGCGCACCGAAACAGCTGTACTGGCTGATCAGCTGCCTCAGGCTGTACGCGACGGACTTAAAAACGGCGAGTTCAGTTCATGGGAAAAAGGAAGTACTTTCAGGGTTGATCTGCCAGGAGGATTGAGCAATTACAAGGTGTTTGTCTACAGCAAGGAATGGAATGAACTGGAATTGAATTTTGATCAGAACGGGAAACGGATTTTATGAATATGGCATTTTGTTAATCCAGAGATTCTGAGCAACATGAACCCCGGTATCAAACAGAAGGAGCATTACAGAGCGGAGATGAGGTCGCTGCAGATTGAACTGATCAAGCTGCAGAAATGGATTCAGGATCAGCAACTCCGCCTTGCCATCATTTTTGAAGGCCGCGATACAGCCGGGAAAGGAGGTGCCATATACCGGTTTACCCGATACCTGAACCCACGGGCCATGCGGGTAGTGGCCTTGCCCAAGCCTACCGAAGTAGAAAAAGGTCAATGGTATTTTCAACGTTACATCAAAGAGCTGCCCAATCCCGGTGAGATCGTTTTTTTCGACCGTAGTTGGTACAACCGTGCCGTAGTTGAACCGGTTATGGGTTTCTGCACCAAAGATCAATATGAACTTTTTCTGAAACAGGCACCCACTTTTGAGCAGATGCTGCTTGAAGATGGCATTATCCTTATCAAATTCTGGTTCTCTATCAACATTACCGAGCAGAAAGTACGCATTGAAGACCGGATTCAGAATCCACTGAAAATGTGGAAACTCAGCACTGTGGACCTGAAAGCCCAGCAGATGTGGGACGAGTTTACGCACTACAAAAACCAGATGTTTCTTCACACACACAACGAATCAAACCCCTGGGTGATTGTGAAAGGAAACCACAAACCCACCGCCCGGATAGAAACCATGCGTTATGTGCTGGCAAGAATGGATTACCCTGAAAAAAGCGAAGCAAGCATATCCTTCAAACCGGATCCGGAGATTATTAACCTGTTTGATCCTTCAATGATCTGAAGAAGGGACGAGGGTCGAGGGACGCAAAAAAGGGACGAGGGACGCTGAAAAGGGACG
>CALMDN010000428.1 GCA_937864935.1 uncultured Bacteroidales bacterium | reverse complement strand
GTAATTTTAACCTTTCCGGGTTTTCCTGAACTGCAGCTTTTCCTGATCACATCCTCAACAAAAGGATGCAAAAGCAGGGGTGGTAATTTTTCAAGAGGGTTCTCAATTTCTGATTCAAAAACTAGATCGCAACGCTCACCCAGTCTGAGTTCCTCAATGCCAAGAAAACTCTCAAGAAACAGGTTTTCTTCAGCCAGTGTAACACATTCCTTACCAGAACTCTCGATCTGATAGCGAAGCAGTGAAGACAAGGTATACACATAGTTAAGTGCCAGTTCTGTATCAACCTGTATGGTTGCAGCAACATTGTTGAGACTGTTGAACAGAAAGTGCGGATTCAGCTGGTTTTTAAGGTGATCCACTTCCATTTGTTTGACAATTGCCTGATTCTCGAAATAATGACCATTGCTCATGAGCGACCTCACAACATAATTGAATGCCAGTCCGCAAAACATAACGAAGAAAACAGCCAATGCATTTCTGATCCAGAACAATCCGGCTATCTCAGCTTTACCGAACGCAACCACTGCGGAGGAAACCAGTAAGGTAAACACCACACCCGAAAAAAATGCCGATAAAATATAGGTAAGCCGGTGTGACTTATTCAGATATAAATGCCTGAATAAAAGAGAATTGGTAAATATAGAAGCGCAAAATATGAAAGCTACCAGCAGCAGACCCCCATCGATGAGCCCTGCTGATCCTGGCTGGTAAGTATAGATAATTACCTGAAAACACGAGAACAGGATAACAAACAGCAACAGATAAGGGAGCAGGTTTTTAGTCAGAAATCTCATATATACAGAAAATCCGGATAAAAGTAAAAAGTAATTCTGAATGAATGAACGCTTTTTAAAATTTGTTGACAAGTTCAATTCATCACGGACATAACGAACTACAGCTCATTTATAAATCTGCTGAATTATTTTCCGGATAATGGACCAGGTACCGGTTATTGTAAGAAAAAGTCAAACGAACGGGTTCAGGAATAAATTCAGATCAGAACAGGCAGCAACAGGCTATACATAGAAAGAAAAAACCTGAAATCCGCTCACCGGACTTCAGGTTCTTTCAGAAATGAAAATATCGTCGCAACCGGGTTTCCCGGACGATTCAGCTACCGTTCATGATGCAGAATTGATTTACCCAGATTATGCCGCTGTTTCTTCTTAATGGCATTCAGGGTAAACGGGATTATGGTAAAGATTGTCCCCAGCAGCAGCAGCAGTCCAAACAACCTTGTTGTTCCAAGATACTGGAAATGCCAGGCTACCATCACAAAGGCGATGTTTGCTATCAGAAGTGTATAGGTGGCATTCAGGTGGCTGAATCCGAGCTTTAGCAGGATGTGGTGCATGTGGGCCCTGTCAGGGGCAAACGGGGTGCATTTACGATAGAGCCTTACCACAAACAGGCGCAGGGTATCAAAAAGGGGAATCATCAGAATGGCAAAAGAAAGCGAGGGTGCAGACTCAAGACTCCTGAGGGGGTGACCAGCAACATTGAATTCATTGAACTTGATTACCATTACCGAAAGTATAAACCCCAGTAGCAGAGAACCGGTATCCCCCATAAATATCTTATATTTTGAATCAAGCAGGTTGTACCTGAGAAATGCGAAAAGCACTCCTATCAGGCTGATTGCAATGATTACCAGACCTGTTTGACCGGCTTTGAAAAACCATTCGCCAAGAAAAACGCTGGCCACCACAGCAAGGCCGCCGGCCAGGCCATCAATGCCATCCACAAGGTTGAAAGAATTGACAATGACGACAAAAACAAAAACTGTGATGGCAATACTCCAGAGGTAAGGTATCTGGTTAAAGCCAAACAATCCGTGCAGGTCGGTCAGTCTGATGCCTCCCGGAACAATAACAATGAGGGCGGCTATGATCTGCCCGTAGATTTTTGCCAGGGGTGAAAGCTCCAGCAGGTCATCTTTGAGTCCGAGAAAAAATATGATAATTGCTCCGGCAATCAGATAGGCGGAAAGAACCGCATCCAGGCCGGTGTTGAATGTCAGGATGGCAATCGAAAAACCCATAAAAATGGCAATTCCGCCAAGGGTAGGTACCCGGCCTTTGTGAGAGGTCCGGTGGTTGGGCTCGTCGACCAGATTTTTACTTCGTGCCACATTGATGATTACCGGAATTGAATAATAGCCGACAAGAAATGCGATCAGAAAAGCAGAAACTGTGCGAAAAACAGGATGATATATAAATTGCAGGTACTCAGGCATAGTTCAGAAAATTAGCAGGCCGGCATTAAAACAATCGGTGACAGTAATTGATTTTAAATGAGTTATACCAGAAAAAAGCCACGAACTTGATTCTTAGATAAATCAACGATTCTACCAAAAGTAACCCCCGTTTCATATCAGTATAAACTTAAGATTCGGGCAATCACAAGACAAAACACTCATATTCATTACATTAAGTCAAATACAACACAATTAATCAAGATTCAGATTAAATCATTCTGCTTTGCCGTTGATCAGATTCTGATGATCTCAGCTTTGCTCCAGTCTGTTCTTCTGATGGCTTCATCGATATCGATAAATTCGAAATCGGTGAGCCAGCGTTTCAGTTTATCAATACTGTTATTTAACCCGTAGTAAGATTTGAACAATCTCAAAGGAGTCAGGCCAGGCAGAAGTTTTTGTCCGGGATCGAAATCGCGGGGATGGAAATAAGACATCACATAGCCACTCCTCCTGGTGAGGCGTTTGATTGCGCTGTAAGGCATTAATCTGAAGTAACCACCGCCCGAGAAAACTGTTTTATAGCCGAAATACCTGGTTGTATTCAGAGGAAACTCATAAATTCTGGTTCCACCTGATTCAACGATACAGGGTTTATCAACCGGAAAATCGGGGAATCCGCCATGAGATCTGGATGCCGGGAAGATGGAAGCATCGGCAATAAAGCCCTGTTCAGCAAGTTCTTCCAGTGCCCAGAGGTTTTTCTTTACGATGGAAAAACCCGGCGCCCTGTACATTTTCGACCTGACTCCTGTTATATCAGCTATGCTGTGTGATGCCCGTCTGATGTCTTCCCTGAATTCCACCCTTGTTTGTTTTGACACCAAAGCATGATCCCACGAATGGATTCCGACTTCGTGGCCACAGTCCGCTATTTTACGGATCACGCCAGGGGATTGGTTGGCTACCCAACCCATGGCGAAAAAAGTGGCTTTCACACCCGTTTCATCGAGCAACGACAGAATCCTGTCGGTATTGGCTTCAAGCCGGGGCTCAAATTTCACCCACTGTTCCGGTCTGCTGGTCGACCTGAGCTCAAGCAGGTGATACCACTCCTCAATATCAAAAGTCAGGATATTCAAAATTCAGCACTTTTATCAGGTTAAACTCCCCGGATCAGAATCAGTATTTGCGTTCTTTTGCAGCTTTCTTCGCTCTTCTGAACTTTTCGACCCAGAGAACCCACAAGGCAAAGATAATGACATAAAAGAACGGCCTGAGTATCCATTCATGGGCGAAATCCCAATGTTGCGGAATCCACAGGGCGATCAGTGATAAGACAATGATTCTGAAAATATTTGCCAGAAACATGACAAGAAATCCAAAAGGAATATACCACAATTTATGCTTCCACGGCCCCGGGAAGAGGATAAACAGTACCAGAACCTGGTAAAACTGCTTCAGTCCCGAGCAGCCCTCATCGATGGTTACATAGCTGCCGTTGCTGAACCACATGGTGTTGGGTTCTGTCGTGGTGATTGCCAGGCCAAGAATGTGCTGATTAAACCACAACGATGACAGATAAACCTGCCTGGCGAGCCAGTCTGCTGATCCGATGATGAAATCAAAGGATTCGAGCCAGATATAAAAGTTCCACCATAACCGGTGAAACACATAGGTGATAATTGCAAATATGGCCACATCGACGAAAGCCTGAAGTTTGTGCCGTCGGATGAACTCTTCTGCTTTTGAGTAGTAAGATTTTAACATTTTGCTCAATAAGTAAGGTTTATTGCCCGGCTCCCTGATTGAAGGAGTTAACTCAGTTGTAATGAATAGGATAAAGTAAGCATCAATAAAACTTACCGGCAACCATAGGGCCAAGCCACCTGATGATAAAGCAGGGGGATATTTTCCAGAGGAAGCTTAGAATCGTTCTATCAGGCATATTTATTCTGAATGGACCTACCTTGAACTGGTCGTTTCGGGGAGGATAGGAGAAACTCCAGTAGAGGGTTGAATTTCGCGCACCCCACTGCTGTTTGTACAGGTGGGGGCCCGAATCACGGGTACTGCGGCCAAAGCTGAACACTTTACAGTTGCGTTCTATTGAATGTTTGATGCACGACCACCACAGGAAATAGGAGGTATAAAAACTGTTGTAATCTTCCAGTGTTGAAAACCAGCAGGCTTCACCATAGTCCCCCCGTTTCAGCCAGATGGCCCCTCCTATCGGCTTGCCGTGATGCTTTGCGATCAGCACTGTTGCATCCCTGCCGAATGCTTCCACAATGCCCGAGTAAAAACTTCTTGACATGGAGGGAGCTCCCAGCCGGTGCATGTTGTGCGCAAAAACACCATAAAACTGTCCAACCAGTTCCGGACCACCGGTTTCAAGCGTAATCTCGTTTGAAATGGCTTTGTTGATCTTTCTTCTTACATTGGATGTAAACCGGCTTAACTGAGCCTGCGGGGTTTCAGCCAACCGGAGCCAGGAAACGACTTTGACAGTGTGGAAATGTTCAGAAACAGGCCGCAGCATTCTCACATGCCATTTAACCCTGGGATCGTTGCAGGTGAGTTGCTTTCCATCGAAAGTAAACTCAATATTACCATCTACAACTTCAGGCTCGTTTTTAGTCAGCGCGCCATAGGAAAAGAAAGGTAGTGAAACAAGAATGTCATCCATGTTTACCATCATCATATATCGCTTTCCAAACGGCGTATGCACGGCATACCAGCCCTGAGGACCAGATTTACGGTAAATCATTGACCAGTTGACACCCATAGGAATTTAATTTAGCTGCAGGTTAACAAAAAAGGGTAATTACCAATTAACTGAAGAAAGCAGGCTTCGGCGGAAGATCTTTAAACAAACGATAGGCCCATTGGTTTTCGGGCATAAAGATAACTGCGGCCGTCAGAAAAATAATCATGACATCGGTATAGAAATTGCAATGATCGCGGTACCATTTTTCGAGTGCCCCTTTGAACGGAGAAAGGTAGAGGCGGTCGAATTCATGCGGATCCATCCCGGATTCGGAATGCAGTTTCTCTTCATCGCGGAATACAATGGACGCTATGCCTGTCAGTCCCGGCTTGCAATCGTAGAAACTGGCCTTCACTTCATCAGAGAACTTAACGAAATCAGCTTCCATCAGCGGGCGGGGACCAACAACCGACATTTCACCCAGCAGAATATTGATCAGCTGCGGGATTTCATTTATTTTAGACCCCCTGAGATATTTACCCAGAGGGGTCAGCCGCCAGTCATTTCTGACCGTAATGCTTCCGGTACCCAGACCCGGGCTGGCTTTCAGCATGGTTGCAAATTTCCATATCCTGAACATTTTATTCTTATACCCGCGGCGCTCCTGGAGGTAAAAGACATATCCCTCTCCGGTGAGCATCAGCGCTATCGACAACGGAATAAAAAACGGCAGGAAAATCAGGATTCCGATGATGGCAAAAAGAATATCTCCGGTACGTTTGATGATTGTGTACATGACTTACATTTTTTGGTCAAGGTTTTTCCCGGTTTCAATGTGGTGGAAACTCGGGAGGAAATCACTCATAACTTTCACGATATCAGACTTGAGCACCCCCGGATCTTTGAGAACACGATTCAGCTCACCGATCATCAGCCCGATTTCACTGAATGACTTTTTCGGTGCATTCTTGATCACGCCAAGCGCTTTAAAAGTCTCCAGATCAAGCTGTTCTCCTTCGGTATAAAACTCCTCAAAGGTTTTCTCACCCGAGGTCTCCGAAACAAAAAAGTATACCGGGTATGCTTTTGAACCAGGGGTGAGTCTGGTGGCTTCGTAACGGGCTTCCTCTTCCGAAGCACAGATCAGAGGCTCATATCCGAGCTCGTTGAGGAATGAAACGGTAATGTCTCTGAAGTTCATCATCTGTTCTTCATCCAGCTTCGGGAAAAATATATCGCCCGATTCACCCAGCATACACGCCATCAGGCATATCTGGCCCGACTCCTGGGGCGAAACAAAGAAACGCCGGATGTCGGACGGACAGGAAAAGGGTTGTCCCTTCATCAGTCGTTCGAGGTAACCGGCGAGCAGACTCCCGTTTGAGAAGGCTACATTGGCAAACCGGGCAGTGGTAATCGGGAAAAGGCTGGAATAAGCCATAATCACCTCTTCCATAATCTTCTTGCTGGCCCCCATTATGTTGACCGGATTGGCAGCTTTGTCGGTTGAAACGCAGAAGAAATGCCCGGGAGGCGCAGCTGCAAGTTTACCCAGCAGTTTTTCGGCTTTCAGGATGTTGTTTTCAAGCAGCGCAGTTACAGAATAATGATCCTTCTCACTTCTTACGTGTTTGTGGGCCGCGAAGTTGGCCACGATGTCGAAGGGACCATATTTCTCCAAGACCCGGTCAAAAACAGGCTCTCCGAAGTTTACAGGGTAAGTAACGTACTTCTCCGGCACCTTGAGTTTGTAGCGGCTGCGGAGGTCGCGGGTAAGTTCGGTAAGGTAGTTTTCACTGATATCCGCTACAACCAGGCTGGCTGGTTCAAATTTCAGCAGTTCGCGGATGTAGGATGAACCTATGGTCCCGCCTCCACCGATAACCAGTACCGATTTGTTGCTGATGCCTTTGTACAGCTTCTCGTGATTATCTGCAATGTCTTTCAGAAAAAAGCTCTCCTGACGGAAGGTAATATGCTTTGAGATAAAGTTTTCTACGTTGATCATACCATTTATTTTGAAAAGAACTGCTTAACAGAAGCAACGACAAAACTGCGTTCTTCATCGGTAATGTTTGAACTTGAGGGTAAACAGATTCCGTTTTCGAACAGCCTGTCAGAAACCCCGTTGACATAGGCCGGACAATCGCTGAATACGGGCTGCAGGTGCATGGGTTTCCACAAAGGTCTTGTTTCGATATTTAGGGCTTCCAGCCCGATACGAAGGTCTTCGCGGGTGATACCGCCACTCAGGGCAGGATCGATTACCATGGTGGTAAGCCAGTGGTTTGAAAAGTAAGATTCATCCGGTTCGATCTGGAAGCTCACTCCCGGTAATCCTGACAAGTGTTCAAGATAGAAGAAAAAATTCTCCCTGCGTTTCTGTATCCTTTCAGGCAATACTTCGGCCTGACCGCGGCCGATGGCAGCGACCACATTGCTCATGCGGTAATTGTAGCCTATCACTGAATGCTGGTAATGCGGGGCAGCATCACGGGCCTGGGTGGCAAGGATCCTTGACCGGCTGATATACTCATCGTTATCTGATAGCAAAGCCCCTCCGCCGGAGGTTGTAATGATCTTGTTTCCATTGAAGGAGAGAATGCCCATGAGCCCGAAAGAGCCCATGCGTTTGCCCTTGTATTCGCTGCCGAGGGCTTCGGCTGCATCTTCAATGACAGGAATATTGTAACGGGCCGCAACCTCCATGATGGCATCCATATTGGCTGGCATCCCGTAAAGGTGAACAACAATGATGGCTTTGGGTGTTTTTCCTTTTGAAATACGGTCTTTCACTGATTTTTCGAGTTCCACAGGGCACATATTCAATGTATCGGCTTCACTGTCGACCAGTACCGGGGTAGCGTCGAGGTATCTGATCGGATTAACGGTAGCCGAAAAGGTGAATGAGGAAGCGATCACTTCATCTCCCTGTTTAACCCCAAGCAGAATCAGCGCAAGGTGAATAGCTGCTGTTCCGGAACTCAGCGCAGAAGCATGTTTTACACCGGTAAAAGCTGCCATTTCGTTTTCAAACTGCGTAACATTGGGACCTAAGGGAGCAATCAGGTTTGAGTCGAGTGCTTCGTGCAGGTATTTAAGTTCTCTGCCACTGGTGTGGGGCGATGAAAGCCAGATTTTTTGTGTTGACATTGGTTATGTATAAATTGATTATCCGAATTTAGATGAAGCGGTTCCGCAGTTGCTGATTCAACCGGAACACGCCTGCTGCCAGGTCAGACAGCGTCGAGTCTGCGGCGTTCAAAAACAAAGTAACTGAACAGTTTGATATATTCCTGCATTACGGTCTGAATTGTTTCCTTGTGCTTCCACCAACCATGACCACTGAAGGCATTGTATTTGCTCGGTACTGCGATAATTCTGGTTTTCATTCCCGATTTCCTGAAGGCCTGACTGAAAATAATCCACGAACGCCGGGTATGCCCGGGGGAAGTAACCAGAATCAGCCGCTCAGTTTCCTGCCTGCCTTTCAGAAAATCCCTGACAATGATTGCTTCAGCCTGTGTGCTCTGAGCATCACCAGGCAGAATGGTGATATCATTGGTTTGAACGCCCAGCTTAACCAGGGCATTGAAGCACTGTGTTGTATTCGAAAGAATTTTCGCCCCCCGTTCTTCCAGTTTCCTGTATGATCCCATATTTTCTTCCACCAGGATGATTTTTTTTGCATAACCGGCCCTGTATAGGTCTGAAGCCTCGAGAACCCTGTCGGGGATGCTGCCCATCAGCATTACCATTACGTCCGCTTTTACAGGTACATCTTTTCTCACCAGCCAGGTTCCGGCGAACCGCATAACAAACAGGACTGACACAACAACAACGGAAACCATAAAAAGGTAAATGACTTTCCGTCTTCTTCTGCCTGAAATTTCCTTAGTGTTCAGATTTATAAAGTTTTACCGGTAATTTTTTTTCAGGATGCAGATTCGTTGCCTTCCGGAAAACTGAGTTCAGGATTCATCCAGGAAAAATCAGGTTTCCTACCGATGAGTGTATAAACAATTATTCTGAGATCGAGCCTGAAGTTCAGGTTTCTGAGATAGCCCAGCTCAATGCGGACCTTGTCGGGATAAAGAATGGTTCTGTTGTAGTGTTCAGGGTCTGAAACCCCGGCCAGCAGCAATTCTTCGTTGATATACCTGAGGCTGGCTGCGCCTGTTATCCCTGGTCTGAGTGTAAGAATTTCCCTGCTTTCCCCGGTGAGCATATCTGCGAAACCTGGCACATCGGGGCGGGGACCTACAAGACTCATCTCACCCTTCAGCACATTGATCAGTTCGGGAAGTTCATCAAGTTTGGTTCTTCTCAGAAACCGGCCCAGGTAAGTTATCCGTGCATCGCCCCTTACCGATACCACACTCCCCCCCACCGTGGGTTTCATTGTCCGGAATTTTATGATCCGGAAGGGTTGTGCATTTCTTCCAATGCGTGTCTGCGTAAAGAAGACCGGTCCGTTGCCGGTAAGCAGAACCAAAGCAGAGAAAACAACTGCCGGCAGCAAGAGCATGACAAGCAGTACACCCGACACCATCAGGTCAAACAATCTTTTGCCGCAGGTTCCGTATTTCAAAGCACCGGATTAAAGCTGAACCCTTCAAGAAATCCTTAAGGTTTGTTTTCATCCCGGATTTTTGATTTCAACCAGGAGGTAATCATTCGGAAGCTCCTTCAGGACGACAAAATTCTTGTCAGCCAGATGAAAATTGTAGATCGAACTGTTCTGTTTCGATATTGTTGACAGACACCTGAAACCGTTCTGCCAGGCTGTCTGGTACATGATGTGATTCATGCTTCTGGCAATGCCCTGACGCTGGTGATTTCCATCAACGATACGGCCAATGAAGCATTTTTTGTTGACAAAAAATCTGAGGAAAAAGTAGCCGACGATCTCGCTTTCCTTAAAAACACCCATCATCAGAAACGAAGGGTTACGGTTCAGCCGCATCAATGACTTCAAATCGAATTTGTGGGGCCTGAAGAAACTGAATTGTTCGGAATGCTGGGCAGCGAAGAATATCTCCAGAGCCGGAATGTCGGCACTGTTGAGTTGACGGTATACAAAGCTGCCGCTGTTCGATTCCCTGAAAAGCCGGGCAAGGCTGCTGCTGATCTTTTTCCCATGCAGCATCCCGAAGACGAGACCATTGAGGTACTCAATCATGTTCCAGACAAACCCGAGTCTGTGTTTGATAAATAGCAGTATCCTGACCAAAGCCCGTGAATTTTTATGTTAGTGGTATTTGCTGATCATTGGCTTCAGACCTCTTTTCACCGGCAACTGCCATAAAAGCTTACACCAGTTGTGGTTGCCTTCGATGAGTTCGGGTCCTGACGGGGTGATGGCAATATCCCAGCCAATGGATTTGTTCTCCGGATGATGCTTTGCTGCCTGGGTAACAAAACCGGTGATTTCCTTCCAGAACGGGATCTGAAAACCGACAATACCGATGCCTGTAACCGGATGAACTGTTTCGTCGGATTTGGTAATGTCGCTGTATACCCCGGGTCCATCAACAACCCCGGTTTCCATGTTTACAGAAGCAGCCAGATTACCGGCTCCCATATTGTCGACAGGAGAATTGACCGAAACCCGGAGCCTTGCACCGAGAAAGACAACTTCATCGCCTTCAAGCTGGGTAAAGACCCTGAGGGTGTTTAATCCTGTAGGCGAAATATCCATAAGCGACTGGTGCTGAATTACATACTCTTCAGCCAGGTCAAATCCGAGGCGTTCCATTTCAGTAACCAGTGTTTCCGGTGTGAACTGATCACTTTTGTAAACCTTAACTTCTGCCCCTACCTGACCGGTGGAGAGCTTCAGTACAATCTTACCCGAGGCGTTGGAAAGCAATTCTCTGCCGAGCGACTTATTGCCTTTCAACTCGGGAAGGGTATAATGACACCTTTTGACGAACTCGTGATATTTATCAAGAAATTTAATTTTGTTTTCGAGTATATCCCGGCTGTTTTTCGGATTCATGATGAGATGATACTCATACATATAGCCGCTGCCGGCCCAAAATTTTCTTTCGCCGGCCGGTTTGTTGTAGAACCGGAAGTAGAAATAGTCGAGCAGGGAAATGTTGTACCTGAAAGTTGAGAAAAACAGATCGGGCAACAGCAGGAATTTGCTTTTCCCGGATTCACGGGCAGCATAATTGAGAAACCTGAAAAACTTTTCCCGGTCGGTTTGTTTCAGGTAATATCCAAAGTAAAGTATCCGTTTCATGTTGTTGTTTGTTGTGTTAAAGAGAGCTTCCCTTATTTCCTACATACCACAATGCTGCAGGATAATTTCGTAGGTTCTGCGGGGAGTATATTTTGTTGTTAGTGCCTGGTATCCGTTTTCGCCCATTTTCTCACGTAAACCCTTATCGGAATAGAGGGCGTCGAAGTGTTTGCGGTAACTTTCGTGGTCACCATAAACACAGCAGAATCCTGTCTGGTCACTTGACAGCATATCGCCATAATCTGTATTCGGGTCAACGATGGCGAAAACCGGTTTTTTCAGATTGTAATATGCAAGGGTGCGTGAGGGTGTATTGGGAATGGTGAACTTTTCGTTGAGTGAGATCAGGCCAACATCGGCCAACATGGCCAGTTTTTCGTAGTCAGCCCTCGGCAGGTAATCGAAAACAAGGATATTGGCAAGTTTTTCTTCTTTGATCCTGCTTTCAAGATATTTCTTGTGCGTTCCTTTTCCTACCACGAGGATGGTCAGGTCCTGC
>CALMDN010000427.1 GCA_937864935.1 uncultured Bacteroidales bacterium | reverse complement strand
CAGGATAATTTCTCCTGAGTTTCTGATTCGAATCGCTATCCACCATGTTTTTGCCGTTGTGTAAATAGCCGGGTCAGAAAAATTGTCGCCCGGAAGCTCAAGATTCAGCAATACATTTTTCATTTTATTGTAAACTGTCAGCTTCTGTTTACCTGAAAAGATAAAATCTTCATTGCCATCGCCATTGAAATCGAGATAGGTAAACCACGGGTCTTTTCCGTGATTGCCAAACTTACTCAGGCTGATCACCCCTTCTGAATTGATATAGGCCAGTTCTCCCTCAGCCGATGCCATCAGGAATAAACCTTTGCTGTTGCTGCGGTTTTCGAATATTCCGCATCTCAGCGATTTCCTGAACCCCTCGGCGGCTGCAATTCTTGTTCTGCCCTTCCGGTCGGTGATGCTAACCTTTCCCTTGCTGTCAGCATAAAGGATGAAATCCTTCCCGGCGGTTCTGATGAACACCGGCGGTCCGGCAAGTGCATTTTCCGATTGCGGTAAAGTCCAGTCAGGTAAGGTTTTTCCATCCATACTGATCAGGAAGATTTTGTGATCGCTTCCCCTGTAAATCATCCTGTAATCTTTCGTCCGGTCGTAATCAAAGAGGGCCGCTTCCCCCTGTAATGGTGAAGGTATTTTTACCGATGAATTTCTCACCTCACTGCCATTCATGTCAAGCATGACCAGGGATCTGTTTCCCGCTATGAGAAAATGCCTTTCTGACGAGCCTTTTCTGCCGGCTTCGAAAATGGCAGCCGGCAGGTCTTCCTTCATGGTGTATGTCCATTGTTTTTCGCCATCAGCACCATAAGCCTCAATGACATTCCCCTTAACGGCAAACACGGTTCTGCTTATTTTTCCCGGGTTGGCCGGAACCATCAGCCTGAAGGCTGCTGGTATTGATGAAGGGCTCTTTCCGGCGTTTAGGGCGGGTTTCTCTTCAACTGGAGCTGACTGTAGTGTATCGTTTTCAACCTTCAGTTCATCCGGGGCTGAATCGTCGGTTGCGGTGCCGGTATTTTCTGAAATTACAAAGGCATGGGTATAAAGCATCCGGCCTCCTGCACTGAGCTGGAGTCCGGCCAGGCTTGTGTTGCTCAGTGGCCACGACCAGTCACGGGCAGCCACCGGATTGACTATATCGTTACCTTTGCTGAAAACCCTGCTCCATATATTGCCTTTGGCCAGAATCAACAGGTTGCTTCTGTCGGAGATGACAGCATGAGCCTTTTTGTACAAGCTGCTTTGCGCAAATAGCTGTTCATTAGCCATATAAGATTTCAGGATGTCAGGATCAGGGGATATCGCCAGAACGTTCCCATGAAAAATGCAATACTGCTCCGGTCCCCCGGCAAAGATTCTGCCCCATAGGTTGCGGAGCAGTTGCTTGTCGGCGAGTTGACCGATTCCTTGTTCATAGGGACGAATGAATGGTTTTAACATCATTCTGGCACTGTCGGCACTTTTCAGTTCGATAAGCACAATGCTGGATTGTCTGTTCCCTGAAAAATAGGATGGAAAAGCTGCAAAACAGAGTGTATTTCCCATCCAGGCATTCAGTTGTTCACTCTTTCTGAAGATCTCCTTTGAGGAACACTGGTTTGCCGAGTCGTAGCCTGTGCAGTGGAGGGTGTCGTAATCGTAAAAGAATGCACTGTATTTCCCGGGTTCATTTACCGAAACCATGACCGCAAAAGCGGTATTTGCCGGCAGGTTTCCGGCAAAAGCAGCATCCACAGGTTCCTGGGAAGCGAAGAGTGAGGGGGATTCCTTTCCGGAGGTGAACCCATCCATCAGAATCCTGTCCTCAGAAATGTGCAGGTCAAGCGACATCCACCCGTCAAATGGTGAGCCGTTGAATTTCAGCGGATTGTTATCTTTCTCCTTAAATAGACTGCCGGCCAGGTTCAGACTGTTGATCATGAGGACCCCGTCAACCTTTTTTCCCGAAGTTTCAGAAAGTTCCCTGAAACCCGCATCATCAGAGAGGTGCTGATCTGAGCGCAGGGTTCGGGCAGATGCACTCAGAGTCTCTTTGCTGAAAGCAACGGCCATCAGCCCCCGGTGAGCATATACCCAAACCCTGTTGTCACCCGAAATCAGGCTGAATGCTTTCAGGGGTAAGGTTTTATCTTCAAGCAGTTGTTCACCTGGACTGAGGAGGTCTGAAACCTGTTTCCGCAACTTCGTTGAAGTCAGCTTGCCGGTATTCAGCAGCAGCAGCACCCGGGGTTTTTTGCCTGAGTCAGGAACGATGCAAAGGATGACCTCCTGCTGATCGGCTATCTCGCGAAAGAAGCTGTTTTTTAGTGTGTATTCCTTCAGTTTTTCAGTGATATCTTTGATTCTCAGCTGATCATGAGCTGCTTCCGTCTGAATGAGCAGGGGAGATCCCGTGACAATTTCCATCAGTTTATTGAGAGAGGCTGCCTTCAGGATCAATGCCGTTTCAGGTGGAACGGCGTCGGTAAGCTGAGCTGTTGGTTCCTTCAGAAAGAGATAATACTTTCTGGCCGGGAAAAAGGCAATTGTCAGTAATAAGATGAGAATAAGCGGAATGAGATAGCTTGTCGGGATTTTCATTGATGCTTGCTTGTACTGGTTATCAAATATAAGTTCTAAACTCAGGATGCAGATTGACAGGTTTAAATACTAATCAACAAATGCATGTTCATAACAGTGTGCTGTGGCATGCAGCTGTGTGAAAATTCTCTGAATGTTCTGAAAATTGTGTAGGTTTGGAAATTGAAACTATGGTATCGTTATGTGTCATTCACTGAAGAAACTACGGGGGTTGGTCTTTGTTTTTGTGTTTGTTTGCCTGTCGTTCGCCGGTTTCTCCCAGCCGGATGACTACAGCAATCCCGAAAGATGTAAAGAACGCCGGGGGCTTGAGTATGGTGGTATTGCTGGCATTTATATGGCTGGCAAATCCACTGCAGCGTTTTATTCGGGAGAACCGGGCAACGAGAATAATGTGAATTATATTTTCAGGAATACCTACTGGTACAATGAGATATACCAGTTGCTCGGGGCTTATGATACGGTTTTCGTAAGGGAATATCCCGAGAAGATGAAGTATGATCCGGCATTTTCTTTTGGTATGTTTGCCAGGTATGATCTGAACTGCAATACCGGAATCATCCTCCAGTTCTCCTATGCAAAACTTCGGGCGAAGGATGTGGTCTCCGTGGAAGTGGATCCAAAGGAATACCTGACCGAACCCGATATCCGGCTATGTTCCGTTTACGGGACTGAAGAGCGCAACCTGCTTGATCTGGGCATCGTGCATGCATTCGGCAAGAATCCGGTATCGCGTCTCATGATCGGGGCAGGGGTGAATATGAACAACTCCCTGGTAAAAGAACACCTTATTCAGATCGGCACAAAGTCTTACAATCTGGTCAATGTCTACGGGAACAACAATTATATTCCTGGCGGGAACCAGCAGGCTTACGAAATCCGGCAGGGGGGGATAGGATTCGGATTGTACGGAACCATTGGTGGACGCTTTGAATTCAGTCCGGCCG
Source organism: uncultured Bacteroidales bacterium (assembly GCA_937864935.1). Classification (GTDB taxonomy): domain Bacteria; phylum Bacteroidota; class Bacteroidia; order Bacteroidales; family Lentimicrobiaceae; genus Lentimicrobium. Next base: position 2,758 of record CALMDN010000427.1, on the reverse strand, counting down.
TGGCCATTGAACCCGGATTCACCTTTTATTACAAGAAAATCGCCATCGACCCCAACAGTGGCTTTGTTCCACAGATGAACTTTTTTGTAAGACTCTGCTTCAGGGATCTGCTTACCTTTTCAGAATAAACCAAACCGGTTGACACCCGGTGAAATCAACCGGTCCTGCAAACAGCCAGTGTGTTATCTGAGGTCGAAGGAGAGCTGTTCGCTTACTCTGAAGGTTCTCCGGTGCCAGCTGGTATAGCCGTATCTGAGAATGGCCCGGCGGTGAATTTCTGTCGGATATCCTTTGTTCTGATCCCACTGGTATTGCGGATGGTCTTTGTGGAGGCTGATCATAAACTCATCCCTGTGGGTTTTTGCCAGCACCGAAGCAGCGGCTATGGAGAGGTAGATGCCATCCCCTTTCACGATACAGGCGTGGCTGATGTCACGGTATGGCTTAAAGCGGTTGCCATCGACCAGGATCAGCTGAGGCAACAAATGCAGCCCGTCCAATGCCATGTGCATGGACAGGATGCTAGCATTCAGTATGTTTATTCTGTCGATTTCCCCTGCGCTGACCGAGGCAACAGACCAGGCCGATGCTTCTGCCTCTATTTTGCTTCTGAGATAATTTCTCTGTCGGGCAGTTAGCTTTTTGGAGTCGTTCAGCATTTCACAGTGAAAGTCAGCTGGCAGTATGACTGCAGCGGCAAAAACAGGTCCGGCCAGGCAGCCGCGCCCGGCTTCATCGGTGCCGGCTTCGGTTAAATGTCGCTCGCTGTAGCTGTGTTTTAACATAGAAAAATGCTTGTGATCATCTCTTTTCCCGGGGTTGCCGGGGGCTTTGGTTGATGACTCAGGTCAGAAGGAGATTCTGTTGAGCATGATGGCTGCAAAAGTAAGCAGGAAGAAAAGATCGTGTAACCAGGCACGCCGCTGATTGGCAAAGGCATGCGTCATCATGGCGGAAGCAGGCACAAAAATCAGCGGAAGCATCACCAGCATCGAACTGCCCGACAACAGTACCGAAGCCAGTGCTATGAGGGCGAAATGGCTGATGATCCACATTTTCTTTCTGATACCGATGAGGCGGTCGGTGGTGTCGGAAAGGAACCTGCTGGCCGAAACAATGGTCCAGAAACCAATCAGGGCAATGGCTGAATACTCCTGTACACTCAGGTGCGGCAGCGAAAAATTCAGCTCATACCAGAGTCGTTCATAGGTTTTAAAGCCGTAAACGAGGTTGTTGTTCCACAGATAAAGCAAGGCAAGATAAAAGAAAGGCATTGCTATCCCCAGCAGGGAAATTACCCAATCGCGCCAGGCATTGATCCTGAATGTAAAAAAGCTGATCCATAGCATGAGGGCAAACAGGATCAGCGGAAAAAAGATCATGGAGGCAATGGCAATGGCCAGGGTGGCATTCAGGATTCTTGTATAGGGGTAGAGTTTTCCATACATGTCCATAATGCTGTGCAGACTGAAAAGTAACAAAAGACTGCTGATCAGCACCGGAGTCAGGTAATTGCCATTGGCCGTGAAAAGCAGCAGGAACAGATATACGGCTGATGGCAAAAGAGACTGCCGGGGAGTGATATCGTGCTTAATCAGAATGGCATTGAGCAAAAAGGCATTCAGCAACAACAGAAAGATTGAGGCAGGCCATGCAATGATCGGGTAGTTATTCAGTTGATTAAAAATCCATTCGCCAAAGGGAGCCAGGTGAAGCTTTTGGGTTTCCGAAACAAAACCAGCCTGGGGAGTTACAAAATATAAGACAAGCAATGCCAGTATTACCGACAGCTGCGTAATGATTCCGGAACGGGCCAGTGCTTTTAGCATCGCATTGAATTGCTGAATCAGAACAGATCGTAACCGATGTCCCTTCTTAAGGTTTTTCCCTTGTAGCTGATCTCTGAAGCTGTTGAATAGGAAAGGGCAAGTGCTTCTTTCAGCTCCGGGGCCACAGAGGTGATCGCCAGTACCCTGCCGCCTGATGTTACAACCTCTCCTGGTTGACTGCCTGTGGTGGTTCCTGCATGAAATACCTGAGAAGGATAGCTCTTGTCCAGTCCCTGTATCTGAACTCCTTTCTCATAAGTTCCCGGGTAACCTTCTGAAACCAGCACCACAGTGGCAGCGGTATCTTCACTGATCTCAAGTGTAGCTCCTGCAAGGTTGTTTCCTGCGACTTTCATAAACAGATCCAGCAGGTCGGATTTGATCCTCGGCATCACCGATTCGGTTTCCGGATCTCCCATTCTTACGTTGTATTCAATTACGTAAGGGTTGTTGTTAACATTGATCAGTCCGAAAAAGATGAAACCCCGGTATGGGATTTCCTCTTTTAACAGGCCATCGATGGTTGGCTGAATGATGCTGATTTTAACCTTTTCCATGAATTCTTCATCGGCAAAAGGGACCGGTGAAACAGATCCCATGCCACCGGTATTCAGTCCGGTGTCGCCTTCGCCGATGCGCTTGTAATCCTTGGCTTCAGGGAGCAGCAGCCACGACTGTCCATCGGTGAGGATAAAGACCGAAAGCTCTATCCCTGAAAGGAATTCTTCAATCACCAGTTTTTCAGATGCCTTGCCAAACCTGGCGTTTTCAAGCATTCCGGTGATTTCGTGGTCGGCTTCGGCAAGGCTGGTGCAGATTACTACTCCTTTGCCGGCTGCCAGGCCATCGGCTTGGAGCACATAGGGTGGTTTCATTGACCTGAGGAACTCACGGGCAGCATTGGCTTCGGAAGCGGTAAAGGTGCGGTA
>CALMDN010000426.1 GCA_937864935.1 uncultured Bacteroidales bacterium | reverse complement strand
ATCAGGAAAACCTTATACTGTTTCGTTCCGTCGGCCAGGATAAACTGTTCCGCCTTCTGTCTGGGTTCATATCCGGCAAAGCCTGATTCTACGGCGGCCTTCACAATATCGGGCAGGTCGTTGTAAGCGGTGCGGCTGGCAGTGGCCAGGAAATTTCCATCGATACTGAAAATTAATTTTTCATGTTCCCTGCGTGCAGAATCGATCATGACTTCATATACTGTTCCAAACTGGCAGAGGGTGTCGTTCCAGGCATGGTGGATGGTATAGCCGCTGTAATTCGCTGTAACCCATGCTGTGATGGCTTCGGGGATTGAATCAACCGGCACACCGCTATGGTGTCCACCGCCATGGTGACTACCGCCATGGTGTCCGCCACCGTGATGACCATGATGCCCGGTTGAATCGTTCAGAAATCCACCGGTTGAGTCACACAGCAAGCCCGGAATTCCGTCGCCGAAAGGCCTGCCATTGCCATTAAAAGCCAGCAGCTCGCTGGTGTTGAGAACAACTGCATACACCGTGTCGCTGTTATACAGTTTATATACAGTGCTTACAGAAGCATCAGGGTAGTTTTCATCGATGTACAACGAAACAGTTGAAGGAACAGAAGCAAGGGATACTTCTTCGTAGGAAGTGCTGCTGACGGAGTCGTCTTTGGTGCAGGCAAAGAATGTCAGAGAAACTGAAAACACTGCAAAAAGGATCTTCTTCATAATGATTTTGGTTTTATTAGTAAATGAGTACTTCCAACAATACGCCGGAGCCGGGGAAGGGGTGGGGTGATGAATAAAATATTTTTCGACCCATCTTTTTTCACATTATCTTCGTATTGTTAAAAGGACCAGAAAAGTTGATGGGAATCTTCAGACGGAAAGAAAGCTTTGATCCAACAGATTCCAATGCGGTTATTGCAGCCTGTAAAAGGAATGACCCACTGGCCCAGCGTGCCCTGGTGAAACTCTATTATGGCTATGTCAAAAGCCTGTCGCTCAGATTTTCATCAGATCAGATGGATGCGGAAGAGATACTGAACGACAGTTTTCTCAAGGTATTTACCAACCTGAATACCTACAACGAGGCCCTGGAGTTCAGAAGCTGGCTTAGGCGGATCGTGATCAATACGGCCATTGATGCGTTCCGCCGCAAATCGAAAATTCCGGAAAGCAGCGAACTGGATCCCGGAATTGTCAGTGAGTTTTCGGAAGACGCGATTGATAAGATTTCTGCTGAAGAAATACTGCAAATGGTCAGGTCGTTGTCACCGGCCTACAGAATGGTGTTTACCCTGTATGCCATCGAGGGTTATTCACACAGGGAAATTGCTGATATGCTCGGTATTTCGGAGGGGACTTCCAAGTCGAACCTCAGAGACGCCAGAATCAGGCTTCAGAAAATGATTTTTAAGGCCAATCCCAATTTACACAAAGCCTATGAATTAAAAAATTTACCGACTGATGAACACAGACAGATTTGACGAGGCCATCCGTAAAAAGCTGGAGGGCCTTGATCAAAAGCCCACGGAACAGGAAATTGACCAGGTTGTTCAGCACCTGACACGGAAACATGTGCTGAAACCCCGCACAGGTTTGCGTTTTTCCACCCTGATAATCGGTGCCGGTTCAGTCGCCCTTGTTGCTGCATTGCTCTTTTTTGCCCTCCGTTATTTCGGCAATGAGGAGACTTCAGTCAACGCTCCTGTTCCTGAATACAGGGCAGACAGCCTGATCATAGACCCCACAGGTGCAGCCACGCCGGAGCCCGAAACTCCGGGCCCCGTTGCTGGTCAATCCATCTCCGGTGATCGTGTTCAACAATTTACCGATACGCAAACGAAAGAAAATCAGATAAATACAGAGGATCGGGGAAATCTGCCCCAGCCAGGTGAGCGATCCGTCAAGGAAAAATCTCCGCAGTCATTGGCCCCGAAAAAACAAAACATTCCCTATTTAGCAGAAAACAATCCAGCAGTCACCCAAACCACTGAAGGTGCTGAACAGATGCATGAACCCGAAGCCACGGATGTTGGGGTTTCTTCCGGGATATCCGGAAATCAGCGTGTTCCGGCTACAGAGGATACATCTGAAACCCTTGTAGAACAGGAGGAGACTGCCCTGCCTGCTGAGGTAAGAACAGTCATTTCTCAGGAAGGTACACCTGTGGATACCATGGCTGTTGAACAGCCGAAAACCGCAGTCACAGAATCAGTCCCCGGTCAGGCGGGAATTCCGGTTCCCGCTCCTGGCAGGAAGTTGGGGAATTTCAGGGCAGAGCAATGGCGGGCGGGCGTGGTTTCTCAGCTTGCTCCAGAGAATCTGACGTTCGGAGCTGCCGGATCTTTTAAACTTGCCAATGGATTGGGTATTGACGCCGGGTTCAGGTATATGGATTTCAGCCTTCAGAAGTTTGATACCAGGGCGGATTTCGACAGGCACGACCACCATAAGAAAAACAACAGATTTGATGATAAACTGCGTTTTGCAGAACCGGATGCGCCCATTACGATCAAAAGTAACCTGATTCAGGTGCCGGTAGCGGTCACCTATTCCATTCGGTTACCGCGCAGGTTCAGTGTAGAACTTTCTCTGGGAACCGACCTTGACCTTACGCTGAACCAGCGCCTCGATTTCAGGGGCAAGCCCGATTCCACAGGACCTGTGCGTGACGAAAGGTTCAGGACCCAGGGGGGCAGTGAATTTTTCAATAACCTTGTTTTCTCTGCCGGACTCGAAAAGCAATGGAAAAGCCTGGTTTTTCAGCTCAGCCCTTTCCTGAGACCGCAACTGAAACAGGTTTTCTATAAGCCCCGTGAAACAGAATTCGGCATCGGACTGGGAATATACTACCGGTTCGGGCTGTAGGAAATTCAACACCTTCCGGCTGGACTACTGCCAGTTTTTCCGGGGTTATTTCACCTGATATTCAAAACTGTTACAATCCGGGCTGTCAGGCTTTTTCTCAAAGCTGTCAGTTTCCGGAATTGTTCTGGTTTGAAGCGTTTCAACAAATACTGGCGGCTGCGGGCCAGCAGTTTCTTGTAAAACAGGTAGTTGTAAAACGCAAACAAGCCTGCAAAAGGTGAAGCGATGATCAAGGGCAGTGTCACGGCCGTACTGAAAGGGAGCAATAGTGCAATGATCAGCAGTATCAGGTACCAGAACAGATACACAAAGAGGCTGAGCCCATAGTTCACTGAACTTACGAACTGCGGATCCTTGATTTTTGCAGATAGCAGCACCGGAATCCTATACGGTAGCCAATTCAGGATCATCCCCGAAACATGGATGGGCAATACAAGTACCCAGGCAACCCAGCTGAGCAGCAGTGACAGGGGTTTGCTTTCCGTTTCCACCTGCTCATCCCTGATCCTGTATTTCCTGAGCAATTCCTGGTATGCCTTCAGGTCGGCAGCCGTTGATTCCGGATCCAGAGCATTGGTTTTCAACCCGTTCTCAAGTTGCTCCAGCACTGCCATTGACGACCTGAACCGGTTTATCCGGGTATCTTTCAGTGAATGCTCCTGCAGCCAGCTCCTCATGATCATCGCGTTCAGCGACTGCAGCATATCGTGGTGCTGCTCATCTTCCACATGTATCATCACAGCCCTGATGCGCCCGGCCAGGTCGTCGCGCAGTTGGGTAATGGCCTTCTGGGGATTTTCGCGGTACTGACTGTAGTAAGCTGCTACGCTCATCGGTTTGCCGAAGTTGACAATCAGGTGGGTACCGGCATTCTGGTAATTGGTGTAATCGAGCCCGACCGGCACAATGTTGATGTCGAGGGCGTAATCGGTGCTCTCTGCAGCCATAAAGGCAATGCGGCAGATTCCCTTTTTCAGGGTCTGCAGCCTTTTGATGTGGGTATGCGTGCCTTCGGGTAATATACCGATGGGTAGTCCTGATTGCAAAACCTTCACGGTCTTGGTGAAAATCAGGTTGTTGTTGCCCATGGATTCTATCCCGTCGCGTATCCTGAATACCGGCAGTATTTTCAGAAAATAGAGCAGGCCGGCAATCCTTGGGTTTTTAAAAATATCGGCCCTGGCCAGAAAAACCACCGGTCGTCGGGCAGCAAACAGTATGGCGAGGGCATCCATCAGGGCATTCTGGTGGTTGGCAGCGAAAATCAGGGGAACATTTTCGGGGATATTCTCGCGGCCCAGCACGGTTACCTTACGGTAAAAAAGGTGAAAATACAGTGAAGCAGTCCGGTAGAGCAGCCTGTACAGGAGGTTGGTTTTTTCTATGTTCTGCATTTGAAATGGTCTCAGTAACGGGCCAGTTTCTCCGCAGGGCGGAAATAAGACCACAATGAAGCAATGCCCAGACCGGCAATTATATGCCAGATGCCCCACCAGGCGGCAATGAAAGCCATGCCTCCCATGTTCAGTTCGGGCGGAAAAATTTTCGGATTAAACAGCAGAACCAGCCCAAGCCCGGAGTTCTGAATCCCGGTTTCAATTGAAATGGTGCGGCAATCGGTGCGCTGCAACCCGAATAATCGGGGAAACCAATAGCCTGAAATAAGAGCTAACCCATTGTGAATCAACACGATGACAAAAATCCAGTTGATGTAGCGGACAAAATATTCGTAATTGTTGCGGAAGGCAAGTACCACAAACGCGGCGAAAATAAGCAGGGAAAGCTTTTGTATCGGCCCCTGAATCTTGCGGGTAATGACCGGCAATTTCTGTGAGAAGATTATCCCGGCAGCCACCGGTATGCCCAGCAGAATAACCACCGTCTGAAACATTTCAAAGGGGTCGATGTGGATGGGCCTCAGCAGGGGTGAGGTGGTTGAGTACAAACCTCCCCAAAAGGCAAAATTGAGCGGGGTGAAGATCACGGCAAGCACCGTGCCGACGGCTGTAAGACTCACCGACAGGGCCACATTGGCTTTGGCCACACTCGAGATAAAATTGGAAACATTCCCCCCCGGACAGGAAGCAACCAGCAGCATCCCGAAGGCCACGGAGGGTGTAATAAAATCACCCAGCAACCAAACTGCAATGAAGGTAACAGCCGGGAGCACCAGAAACTGACTGCTCAGGCCGATGATGATCTTTCGCGGATTCAGAAAAATATCTTTGAAACTTTCCCATTTGATACCCAACGACACACCGAACATAATAAATCCGATGGAAATGTTCATGATGTGCAGGCTCCCCTGGCTGAAGTTAAGCTTTATAGAATCGAGCAGAAGCAGATCGTCGTGCATGAAAACACCGGTTACTTAATAATACCTTTAACTGAATCGCTGTTGCGGGAATGCAGATTTCAAAAGTAGCAAATTCTGGCCGAAAATCAACGAAGGCTGTACAATGCCCGGCTCTCAGTCTGCAATTCGGATAGTATGTTCCTGAAATTCAACGATATCGCCCGGTCTGAGTTTTTTTCGTTTCTGCAGCTCGGTACACTGGTTTACCCTGATCTGGCCCGAGGTGATCAAGAGGTTGGCTTCGCCGCCTGATCCGGCTAAATTGAGCAGTTTGAGCAGCTGGTTCAGCTGTATGTATTCATGGTTTTCAAGCCGGAATTCCTGCATTTTGGTGATACTTATGAAGTGCAAAGGTAGCTAAATCAAACCGATATAAAGCCCCGTTTCATGGGTAAATGGTGAACCCTCATTCCCGGGTTCCATGCAATTCCCGGTTCACCGTTCACTCCAGGGTAACAAAATTCGCAGGCAAACTACTGCCCTGCCTGCAATTACAGGTGTAATTTGCTCCGCAGTACCACAATACTTCGATGAAAGAAGCCTGAATACTGATTTCTGATTCACATATCCAGGCTGTTAAATTTACTTTTTAACCATCTAAATCAGGATGGCAATTTTATTTTACCTTTTCACCCACTTCCCGCTTTCACTGAACTTATCATTTTGTATGGTGTAAATGTAAGTGCCGGCTGGCAGGAAACCGGTATCAATCTCCGTTACATGTGTGTTTAGTACTTTTGAGAGCAAGTGCCTGCCATTGATGTCGTACAGGGTAAATTCTGCCTGACCCAGATGTCGGCCGGTTTGCACAAAGAGGCTTGCATCTCCCGGATTGGGGTAAACAATGGCCTGGCGCCCCTCAACGGGCAAATTTCCGGCGGTTCCTGTAATTATTCCTTCGTCAGTAACCGAGAGCAGTATAACTTCGTGTGGTTGGCCGGGGTCGTTGTACCGGTAACGTGTTCCTGCAATTACGATACCACCCCCAGGGGCAGGCTCAGCAACGTGTGAAGTATAAAATGCATCACCACCAAAAAACTGCTCCCACTCTATTTCCAATGAATCGTTGAGGTAGGTGACACCAATGTAAGAATCACGCTGGCAATAAGGGATGCATCCGGCTTCAATGTTTTTAGTCCATACTACGTAAAAATGATTGTCCTCTGTTGGAACAAGATGTTTAAAAAAGGCTGGGTATAAGGTAGTGTCGCCAGCACCAAAAACATTTGAGTTATACACATTCCCTGTAGTATCAGCCAGCATGGT
>CALMDN010000425.1 GCA_937864935.1 uncultured Bacteroidales bacterium | reverse complement strand
CACCGGGAAGGTGAAACTTCCGGCTGCACTGAACGATTTGCGCACCTGCCCGGAGCCGGTGGCAACGATCATGCTGGAAGCCGATGGGGCTCCGGCGACAGTAGCAGCAGTGCCGAGTGTCAGGTTGTTGCTGCCGAGGGTAAGCCTACCGCTTGTGAAGGTAAGCACTCCGTTCACTGTGGCATTCGCGTTCAGGTTGATCCCTGCAGCATTGTTCAGGGTGAGGTTGCCGAAGGTGATCTGTCCGTTGACAGACTGAGCCGCTGTTCCCGAAAATGCGGTGGTTCCAGTTCCCAGACCAATGGCTGAGGGACTAAGGCTGGTGAGGTTGCCTGTGAGGACCAGGGTCCCCTGGTTATTGACGGTTGCCCCGCTCTGGATAATCAGGGGGGACGCACTCACCAGGGTGGTGCCGGAGGATACCCTCAGGGTAGTGCCGGAAGATATGATGTTGTCGGCCATCAGGCTTGTTGATAGCAGTAAGGTAACTGCAATGCTGAGGAAGCGAAGCCTTGCCTGTCCGCTGATCCGGTTATGGTTGTTCTTTTTCATCGTCCTGATTTTAAATAATTAACAATAGAATTAATAAAGAGTTTAAGTTATTTCGAAATTCCTCCACCAGGTGTTTTTACACCGATCGCAGGTTTAGTCATTGATGCACCATAAGCAGCAGAAGGTTTTGAGAAGTCTTCAATTGCTTTTTTAATCTTAGGTGCATTTTGCGCACTGCCTTTTGGCCCGGCCGCACCGGAAGGCATCACTCCACCGTCGGAATTCTGAGCATTTTCAGCAGCAACTGAAGGTTTTGGCCTGACGGATTCTTCCGATGGTTTGTTCGGATCAGGTAAAGTGGAAGGGTGCACGCCAACCATCAGGTTTCCGTTATCATAAAAAAGTCCTTCACCATCGGTTTGGGTATCGGCATCGTTGTGCAATCCACGGGCAAGATTCCGGTTATAATCAGCACTGATTACTTCCCGGGGAAGGTTTGGATTTTCATAACCCGCCCGTTTGCCGATGGCTATGTACGAAATGGTTACTGAGCTCTTTCCGTTGTTGTTCTCAGCAACCTTGAATCCTTTGCCCGATACTTCGGCGAGGTAAACGCCATTGGAACTTCCGGTCGGCGTAACAGTAACCACCACGGGTGTTTCAGCTGAAACTGCAGCGGCAAAGGCCGGATCAAAATCTATGCTGACTTTACCATCCGAAAGGGTGGCATATCCGCTGGTTTGTACAGTAACATCCGTGGAAACAGTGGTGTAAAGAACTGTGTTGGTTTCTGTTCCGTTTTCCTGCAAATGCACATCCAGATTGTTTTTAAACACCACACCGTTGTTGTACATGGCATAATTTCCCCCTTCTGCATAAATGCCATAAATCTTTCCATGGATATCGGCGCCCATCAGATCACCCCAGGCTCCGAGGCCAATTCCAATGCTTGCCTGGCTGCCTTTGCCGGCACCGGAGGTGTAGCTTGTAAAATATCCGCCATAAGTTGTATTTCCGCTGTTCTTATACCCGAGCGACCCCCAGTAAAATCCACCCTGATCAGCGCCAAGTACCCCGCCACAGCGGGTATAATCGTTGTAATTAAACCCTGAGGTTCCAAAAGAGTAAAGATCACCCCAAAAAGAGAACCCTTTGACAGCACTGTTGGAATAATAGTGTGCATACCCAAATCCGTCGTTTTGGGAAATCCGCGTCCTGAATGCATAGATGTTCGACTGTCCGTAACTATTAACAGGATCTTCCACATGGTAGAAATAATTGGGATTATATATACTGTATCCCAGATAACTCTGGCCATTCTCATTATAATTCACCTGCAACCTGGAACCAGGCGTTAAAGTGCCTATACCTACATTACCGCCCGCCGGCTGAAGGATCAATGGATTCGAACCATTATAGGTTCCAACCCAGAATTGGGCATCGGCCGGTATCGGGTTTTGATTCCAGATGAGAAAGCCCTTGTTATCGGTTGATTGCCCGACATACATAAGTGCGGTACCAGCATCATCTCCGACAGATAGATTGGTGACTGAATTAAAATTACTCAAAGGCGTTCCGAATATTCCTGTTGGTGTACCACTGACTTTTGCCACATGCAACATCCCTTCCGGAATGATATTGCCCACAGCGGTTTTACCACCGGCAGGCTGGAGTATCAAAGGGTTTAAACCACTGAAGGTACCGACATAAAATCTGGCCTGGGCCGGATCCGGGTTATAATTCCAGACCAGAAAACCTGTATTATCATCTGATTGCCCGACATACAGAAGGGCCTCACCGGTATTGTTGCCAATGGAAACACTCGTTGTATTGGGAACTGCAAGAATATTGGATCCGAATAAAGCGGTATTCCCTGAGCTGTTTTTTGCCACATGAAGTGGCGCAGAAGGTGTATTCGTTCCGATGCCCACATTTCCTGAATTATAATAAATGCTGGATCCGTTGTTCAACCATTGCCCTGTGTTGCTTCCAACCAGATTCCATGACGGAGCAGCAGGAGTGCCGTTGTTGATATATAGTCCGGGAGAACTGTTGGTCTGGAATATCACCAGCCCGGTAGCCGGATTACCAATGGCATTGCGCTGGGCAAGGGTCATCCTGGGGGCCAGAAAGCCACGGGTGGTGCTTTTCACATCCAGCATGGCTGAATTGTCGGGGGCTGTGCCATCGGTGTTGATGGCAACCTGGGCTGTGGCCGAAAACCCAAGGATCAGGATCAGAAAGAGTAGCAGGTTTTTCATGATGAGTTGCCTTAAATATTTTGTTTTCTGTTTTATTGATTGGTTCTTTTAACACTGTATCTTCAATCCTTAATTCTTCTTTTGTTCGATTTACCAGTTAATCCAGGTAATGTAGCCATGCCTGTGCAAGCCTATTGAGCGGGTTTTGAAACCGGCGGTGATTGGCTGGCTGCTCCGGTTCGATCCACGTTGGTTGAAGGGTGTTTCCCGACCGACAATTTGCCGTTTTCGTAAAAGAGCCCTTCCCCTGCTGACTGTGTGTCGGCATCGTTGTGCAGTCCCCTGCTGATTTTTGTCGTATAATCGCTTCGGGTGACCTCGGAAGGTATCACAGGATTCTCATATCCTGCCCGCTTTCCGATGGCAATAAAGGCGAACCTGGTATTGCTTTTGGCCTCACCGGCTTCAGCGACACCAAATCCGGAAGTACTGGTTTCGGTGAGGTAGAGGCCCTGCGACAGGCCCATGGGTGTAACTGTTACCACCACCGGAAAATCTGGTGAAACAGCATTTCTGAAGGATTCGTCAAAGGTGATGGTGGCTTTACCGGAACTCAGTTCGGCAAAACCGCTGGTCTGCACGGTCATATCAGTGGAGACATTCGAATAGAGCACGGTCTGCTGTTCCGTTCCATTTTGCTGAAGGTGCACCTGAGGACC
>CALMDN010000424.1 GCA_937864935.1 uncultured Bacteroidales bacterium | reverse complement strand
CCCGGTTGATGAATATGAAACTTTAAACTGGGTGCTGCAATGCACAAAACAGGAAGTCATGAAACCGGAATATTATCAATTCCATTTGTTGGTCAATGGGCTATTTTCCAGCACAAAAATGGTTCCGATTAAAAGGTTTTTTGCTTTTCCTTAATCAGTTCTAAAAACTCTGATATTCCGATTACTTCTACCTCACCGGGCAATGGATAGCGATCATTATTGGCCGTGATGACCCATTTACTTGTTGCCCCGATGTCTTTACATCCTTCATAAAAGCCCCTTGTTAACTTAGGTGCACTGCTTCGTTTTATTTCAATAGCCCAGGTTTGATTTGCGGGTGAATGAAGCACCAGATCAATTTCTGCCTGTGTTGCTGTTCTATAATAGTAGTATTCCCACCGGTCATTCAGAAGGTTGATGATATTTTCTATGACAAATCCTTCCCAGCTCGCACCAAGAGAAGGGTGCGAAAGCAAAGCCTCAATATCTGAAAGCTGAAGCAAACTGTGTAATATTCCTGAATCGCGCAAATAGATTTTTGGAGATTTTACCAGTCTTTTCTTGATATTTCCCGACCAGGGTAACAACTGCCTTACCATATAGAAGTCAACAAGAAGGTCCAGGTAATTTCGTATGGTGGTATGGCTTGTTTCCAGACTTCTGCCCAATTCACTGAAATTGATCTGGTTTCCGTGGTAATGGGCAAGCATTTTCCAGAATCGTTTTAGTTGGGCTGGAGGTACACCAACTCCCAAATTAGGAATATCACGCTCTACATAAGTAACGAAAAAATCTCTTCTCCATTCCCAGCTTTCTTGTTCAGTCGCTGCTAAATAGCTGCCGGGGAAACCACCTCTAAGCCATAATTTTTCCAGACTAAAAGCAGCTCTTTCGTTTTCGTATAATTCATTTATGGTAAAAGGAGTTAATTCGAGATACCTGATTCTGCCAGCCAGTGATTCAGATGATTTTTGCAATAAATCGGCAGAGGATGAACCCAATAATAAAAAATGTCCGCTAGTTTCCCCGTTTCTTTTTCGTTCATCAACAATTCCACGTAGTAAGCGAAATAAATCTGGTTTTCTTTGTACTTCGTCAATAATTAGCAGTTGATCTGAAAATCGCTTTAAATAATTTTCGGCATCTGTTAATTTGTTGAAATCGGCATCTGATTCCAGGTCGATATAAGTTACTTGTTTGTTGATTTGCTTTGATATTTCAATCGACAGGGTTGTTTTCCCCACTTGTCTGGCACCGATTAAAGCCACAACGGGCATCGACTGAAGTGCATCAACAATTTGCCGGTATTTTTCTCTCTTGATCATTTTGTAAAGGTATAAAAAATCGTGCAAAATGAAAGGTAAGTTTTCAATTTGCAGGGTAAATTGTGTGCCTTTGGTCAGAATGACCAGTGAATGCAGGATTCAGATACTTCTGGGTAGCCGGATTTCATCGCATGTTTAGTTTGTAAAAGAACTTTTTCCAATTAAAAAATGATAACACTGCCCTGAATTCATGCCTGACCTTCATTTTTTCATTCATTTGACAAGCTGCAGGATTTCAGGCTTTGGATAATTCCCGGGAATGGACAAATATCCCTGATTTCAGTTATTTTTGCCTGACCTGAGCAATAACCCATGCCAAAAAAAATCCTGATTATCCGTTTCAGCTCAATCGGAGATATTGTACTCACTTCACCGGTGGTCAGGTGTTTGTACCGGCAGGGGGGTGATGTTGAAATCCATTACCTCACAAAGAGAAAATTTTCGGCTATTGCTGAAAACAACCCTTACATCCGGAAGGTGTATTCCATTGAAAGCAGGGTTGCAGAGGTGATGCCTTTTCTGAAGGCCGAATCCTACGACCTGATCCTGGATCTGCACAACAACCTCCGGTCATTGCAGGTGATCCTTGGTTTGATGAAGCCGTTCAGGCGTTTCAACAAGCTGAATTTCAGAAAGTGGTTGCTGGTGAGGTTCAAGGCCAGGCTGATGCCACCGGTTCATATCGTGGATCGTTACATGCAGACAGTTAAGCACCTGGGCATCACCAACGACGGGCAGGGCCTCGATTTCTTTGTTCCCCCTGACGGAGAGGTGGATCTGAATCAGTTACCTGCGCCATTCCGGAACGGGTATATCGGTTTTGTTATCGGTGGCAACCACAAGACCAAGATTCTGCCGGCTGAAAAGGTACTGGAGGTGTGCAGGGGGCTTGATTTTCCGGTGGTATTGCTGGGTGGCCCTGAAGATGCTGAGCAGGGTGAACAGATTGCTTCGGTAACAGGGTTAACCGCTTATAATGCCTGCGGGAAGTTTTCACTGATGCAGTCGGCCTCCCTCGTAAAGCAGGCCAGGCTGATCATTACCAACGATACCGGATTGATGCACATGGCAGCCGCTTTCCGTAAGCCGGTCATCTCGGTCTGGGGCAATACAGTACCCGAACTGGGGATGTTTCCCTACCTGCCGGAGGCTGTTCCTCAGCTGATTTCTGAAGTATCCGGGCTGAAATGCCGGCCCTGCAGCAAAATAGGTTTCGCCGTTTGTCCGGAGAAACACTTCCGTTGCATGCTTGACCAGAACACAGCCAAAATGGTTGATTTTGCAAAGGAACACAGCCGTTGAGGTCTTTCCTTCCCGTCGTTTTCTGAAAGCAGTTATTGGATGAACGGATTGTTGAGCCGTTCAAATCCTATGCTTGTTTTGGGCCCGTGGCCGGGGTAAACGGTGTAATCGTCATCCAGAACAAAGAGCTTCTGATGGATGCTGTCCATCAGGATGTCGAAGTTCCCGGTAGGCAGATCGGTCCGTCCGATGGATCCATAAAAGAGGACGTCGCCGGCAATCACAAATTTCTGTTCGTGGCAGACCAGGCAGATGCTGCCATCAGCATGGCCGGGGGTGTATCTTACTTCGAGTTCAGTCTTGCCAAAACGGATTACATCACCATCAGCAACAAAGATTTCAGGTCTGGCTATATCGTCGAGGGTTATATTGAATACACTGCCGAACTCTCTGGCCGTCTCCCAGAAGAATTTCCCGGCTGCATGACCGGTGGGCTTGAGGTTATAGGTTGAGCAGACAAACGGATTCCCCAGTATATGGTCCACATGAAAATGTGTATTTATCAAAGCCACCGGTTTCAAATGGTTTTGAGTGATGAAGGAACGGAGATGGGTTTTTTCATCTTCCGCATGGCATCCCGGGTCGATGATCACACATTCACCGGTTTCGTCGTACAAAACAAAACTGTTTTCAGCAAAAGAATTAAAAACGAAGATCTTCAGGTTGGTCATAGAAAGGTGGTTTGGTGTTGCAAATTTAAGGATTCAGGCCGTTTATCTTTCAGATCATGACTTAAAGTGCTGTTTTAACCGCACGAATCCATAAATCGTATCCTGAATTCTGAAACGCGGTACAACATTTGCGGGGTTTCAGGCTCAACCGCTTTCAACCACAACAAGTCTGGGATTTTTGTGTTAATTTTACATACTGAAAACGTAGATTAAGTCTGCCATGCACTGCCTGTTTCCTGATTTTACGCGCATTACCCGGTTACGTGTCATTGTTGTGATTGTTGCAGCAGTCAGTTTCATACTGCCATTGCACACAGCAGCCCAGTTTTACAATGGTTCACAGATGCCTTTCGGGAAAAGCAGGGTTCAGTATGGCGATTTTCTTTGGACATATTACCGGTTCAGTGATTTTGATACCTACTTCTACCTCAATGGAAAGGAGCTGGCGATTTATGCTGCCAGGTATGCCAGGGAGATCAAGCCAGAACTGGAGCAATTGCTTGAAAGCCGGACATCCGATAAAATACAGTTTATCGTCTTCAACTCAATCACCGATCTTAAGCAAAGCAACATCGGGCTGGTAAGTGAGCAGCAATACAACATTGGGGGTATTACACATATTATTGATAACAAGGTATTTATATACTTTGACGGGAACTACAACAACTTTGAGAAGCAGATACGGGCCGGAATGGCCAGGGCTTTGATCGACCAGTCTATTTATGGTGGTTCTGTCGGCAGACAGATCACCAATTCAACACTGATGAACCTCCCCACCTGGTTTATCGACGGGCTGGTTTCTTACATTGCCGAAGAATGGAATACCGGGATCGACAATGTAGTGCGTGACGGGATTGTTTCAGGGCGTTACCGCAAATTCAACCACCTTACCGGACAGGATGCCGTGTATGCCGGACACAGCATCTGGAAATATATAGCCGATAAATACGGCAAAGAGACCATTCCCAACATCATCTACCTTTCAAGGATCAGCCGGAATGTGGAAACCGGTTTTCTGTATGTTCTCAACATGTCGTTCAGGAATCTGGTGAAAGAGTGGTATACTGCGCTCGGAGAACAATACCGGAATTCCGATGAGGGACGCACATTTCCGGCTTCTGTACCCGTGCAGAAAAAGGTGCGCAATGATGTGGATTTCAATCGGGTAAAGCTTACTTCCGACGGGAAATACATGTCGTGGGTGAGCAATCAGGCAGGACTGGCCAAGGTTTGGCTGTACAATACCCAGACCCGCAAGGCGAAACTGCTTTACCGGCAGGGACAGCGCCTGAACGAACTTACCGATCTGTCTTATCCGGTAACGGCCTTCCATCCCGGCGGGAAAATTCTTGCCATGATCACCGAGAAAAAGGGGGAAATCAGGTTCTATCAGTTTAACCTCGCAACAGGCAAAAAAACCTGGCAGTATATTTATGGTTTTCAGAAAATACTGGATATTTCCTATTCATCCGATGGCCGTAACCTTGCGTTTTCTGCCATTCGCAAAGGCCAGTCGGATATCTACCTTTTTAATGTGGCTTCCTCCTCTACGGAGCAAATCACCAAAGATGTTTACGACGACCTGAACCCGGTTTATATCCGGAACAGTTCGCAGATTGTATTCAGCTCAAACCGGCCCGACGATACCCTCAGGGAAGATCCGAAGCTTGCCCGTACAGGGTTATCGGGGTACCACGATTTGTTTGTTTACGATCTGAAAACGAAACCCAAAACCCTGAGGCGGATCACGACCACTCCCTGGTCAAGTGAAGTTCATCCGGTTGAATACAAGCCTGGTATGATTTCATACCTGAGTGATGAAAACGGGATTTTCAACCGTTATCTGGCATCTTTCGACAGTGTAATCACCCATGTTGATACCGTTTCTCATTACCGGTATTTCACGGTTAACCAGGTCCTGACAGACTTTGCACGGGGGGTGGTATCACACGATGCTTCTCCGGGAGCCGGCAAGGTTGCAGAGATCATTCATTCGGGCCGCAAAAAGACGGTTTACCTGAGCGATCAGCAAATGCCTGATCCACGGCTTACAGAAAGCATACAACCCACGCATTACATTCAGCAGCGCCTGCTCAAAGCGAGTGTTTCGGCGCCTGAAAAGAAGGAGCAGGAAGAGGAAGAGAAAAAGCCCGCAAAACGTTTCGTCAATGTTTACGCCGATGAACCGGAATATCCGGCAGGCGACAGCAGTGTTAACCTGCAGAACTATCAGCTGCTGCAGACTTCAGGGAATCCTGTGAAAAGCAGTGCCATGACTGCAAATGAATACAAGGACGGTTTTGTCCTGCCCAAGCAGCGCAACTACAATGTTGAGTATTCGATCAACGATCTGGTGAGTCAGCTTGATTTCACCTTTCTGAGTTCATCATATCAGCCTTTTTCAGGGGGGTATGGTCCGATTTTTCTCACGCCGGGCCTGAATGCCTTTTTCAAAATCGGGTTGTCGGATCTGCTGGAGGATTACCGTATAGTTGCCGGCGTCCGGCTTGATTTTAACCTGGTCAACAACGAATACATTATCAGCATTGCCAACCTGAAGAACAGGCTCGACCGGGAAATCTATTTCCACCGGCAGTCGCTT
>CALMDN010000423.1 GCA_937864935.1 uncultured Bacteroidales bacterium | reverse complement strand
GGTGAATTCCCTTTTGCGGAATACCCTCAGCAGGCGGTCGATCACATCTAGCAGGTCGCAGCGGACCATCGAGATTTCATCAATCACCAGCAGCTCAAGTCCACGGATGATATCCAGCTTATCCCGGTGATACCTGAAATGGTCATTGATAACGCTCTTGTCGGGATCATCGGCAGGAACACGCACCCTGAGGCGCTTGTCGCCGGGCACATAAACACTGGGTTTGATGTTGAAAAACGAATGAATGGTCTGTCCTCCGGCATTCACCGCCGCGACACCGGTGGGAGCCAGCACCACCATGTTCTTGTTGGTGATCTGCTTCAGCAACCGCAGAAAGGTGGTTTTCCCGGTGCCGGCTTTCCCGGTAAGGTACAACATCCGGTTGGTGTGAAGCACAAACTCAGTGGCATAGCGGAATTCAGCGTTGTTTTCGTCAAGCCGGAACGGGTCTGTCTTCAAGGTCATCCTGATAATTCTGAGCCATCTAAATTAGCCAAAAACCGAAAGCACCTGAGTTGGTTTCTTTGCTGTTATAAGAATTTTTCAAGGTCCGGAATGAAGAGGGGTGGATATACTCAGAAATTATTGAAAAAAATCAGGTGGACGTGCAAAGCAGAGACCACCTGAGTATATAAAGTGAGCGAAGTTAAACCTCGCTGAATGAGGGTCTTCCAACCACTCATAGATTGCTATTGTATGCCGGCCTGTCTGTTCAGACAGCCCGACCCGGGCGAGCAATAATTTTCAACTGTATGCCGGAATTACCAGCGCTTCCGCTGAAACGGTCTTTTTACATTATTTGGCCGTGCATGGCGGTTGTGACCATTTTCCCTTTCCGGTCGTTCAGCAGCCACCATATCGAGGGCGGTATGCGAACTGGCCACAAAACCGTTCATCCGTTTTACTTCGATGGCCCTTGGCAGCAGTTTGTTGATGTCTTTCAGGCTGCCGCGCTCTTCGCTGGCACAGAAGGAGATGGCCGTTCCTGACTCCCCTGCCCTGCCGGTGCGGCCGATGCGGTGCACATAGGTTTCAGGCACTTCGGGCAATTCGAAATTGATCACGTGCGAAAGCTTATCCACATCAATTCCGCGCGAAGCGATATCGGTGGCTACAAGCACCTTGATGCTTTTGTCTTTAAAGCCCTGTAAGGCCTTCTGACGGGCGTTCTGCGATTTGTTGCCGTGTATGGCCACCGCGGGGATTCCCAGCTTGATGAGGTCACGGGTCACTTTATCGGCACCGTGCTTGGTACGGGTAAAGATCAATGCCGATTCAATCTCTTCAGAATCAAATACCTGCTGAAGCATGGCTTTTTTATCAGCCTTTTCTACGAAATAGACCGACTGGTTAACGAGTTCAGCCGGAGCTGAAACCGGTGCCACATTCACCTTGACAGGGTTACGCAACAGGCTGTCGGCCAGACTTTTTATCTCATCCGGAATGGTGGCTGTAAAGAAACCGGTCTGCTTCTGGGCAGGTAATTTTGCAATAATCCGTTTGATGTCCGGTGCAAAACCCATATCCAGCATGCGGTCGGCCTCGTCGAGGATAAAGAATTCTATGGTATTCAGGCGGATAAATCCCTGATTCATCAGGTCGAGCAGCCTCCCGGGCGTGGCAATCAGGATGTCAATCCCTTTGCGCAGAATGTCGGTCTGCGGGTTTTGTGATACGCCACCGTAAACAACGGTATGTTTCAGACGCAACCCTTTGCTGTAGTCAGAAAAGCTTTCGCTGATCTGTATGGCAAGCTCACGGGTAGGTGCCAACACCAGTGCCCGGATGCCCGCACTCCTGCGGTCAGCCTGCTGGTTATACAATTTCTGAAGGATTGGAATGGCAAAGGCAGCCGTTTTCCCGGTACCGGTCTGGGCAGTTCCGAATACATCGGAGCCCTTTAACAGATGGGGAATAGCCTTTTCCTGAATGGGTGTTGGTTCAACATAACCCTTTTGTTTCAACGCCTGGGTAATGGGCGCAATGATGTTCAGTTCTTCGAATGTCATGTAAAAATAATAAAGTGATCGCAGCCGGCAAACAACCGTGGCTTTTCGGATGGTCCTGTGTTAAATTCTGAAAGAATCGGAGATTAACGAAGGTTCGATTGGCAGGAAAGGATATAAACCTATAAATGAGAATCAGCTACTTTAAATGAACTGCAAAGATAGTCTATTGTTCATTGCAATGAACAAATATGTGAAAACATATTAAAACAACCTGCAATGAGGGTGAATAGTTATACTTCGGAGAATGAGTTATACTCATTTTGTCTTTATGAAGGTACAAGCAAACAAGAAGCCCTGTCTGACTTTGCTAAAAGGCAGGCGGAGTGGATATTATGTTGAGCGGAGCAAATGTCATGTTGAGCGGAGTCGAAACATGGCTTCGATTTCGTCTGCCTGAATGCCCGGCAGACAGGCTCAACCTGACAATCTATAGGTTAAGCCCCGGCCAATCATTTTATAAGAACAGTTAATGTGACTCAAACCGAATGCCCCTCGTTTGTATAAAGGCAACAACAAATACCGGAAGGAAAAAGTGTAGTGCCGTTTACTTTATCAGGATTTTACCCTGATAAATCGTTGTTCCGTTGCTCAGGGTAAGGATGTACAAACCTTCGGCAGCACCTGCTGCATCAACCCTTAATCCTTCCGGACTCAGACTTACCTGACAAAATACAGGCCTTCCGGTCATGTCTTTCAGCGAAACAAAGGTAATCCCTTCGATTCCTGATTGACCGGCAATGGTAAATGATCCTGTTGACGGATTGGGAAAGATCTTCAGCGGGAGAGGATCAAAATCAGCAACCGAAGTAACGATACCAGCCTGTACAACCTTGATCACCTGCTGGTTGGAAGCCTCTCCGGTCAGGGTAATGTGTGCAATGCGGGTATCGGATGTTCCGTTTTCATCATAAACCGCATAGAGTGTTCCGTTTCCGTTTCCTGAAGAAGATGTTTTACACCATTCTGTATCGCTGCCTGCCATCCATGCTTCATTTGACGTTATCTCCATCACCAGATAACCCGCTTCGGCTGAAACATTCACTGAATCAGCCTCCACCATCAACAAGGGCTCAGCACCGGCCTGCACAAGCAATACCAGCTGATCCTCTGCCCCTTCAGCCGAAACAAGGATAGTTCCGGAGCGCTCGTAGATGGTCGGATTTTCTTCGTACTGTGCAAGCAGAATTCCGTTCCCTGAACCCTCGGAAGTCACCAGACACCATTCCGAACCACTGCTTGCTGACCAGGCTGCATTGCTGAATACCGAATAGGTAGTATCACCCGCTGAGGAAGCGACATACTGAACTCCCGGACTCACCGTAAGCGTAACCGGAGTGCCGTCCTGCGTCACTGTCACCACCTGACTGGTAAGTCCGGCAGCACTGAAGGTAATGGATGCGGTACGAACCAGAAGGTCTGGATTTTCTTCATAAACCGCTGTGAGGGTACCACTCCCCGACCCTGAGGATGTCACTGTACACCAGGGCGCATCCGAGAATGCACTCCAAGCGACATTCGAAGCAATGGTAAATTCTGTTGTCCCTGATTCATGGGAAACATCCTGGTTGGAAGGCGACACCGAAAGGGCCGGGTCAGTTCCGATCTGATCTACGGTAACAACCTGATCATTGACTCCATCCGCAGAAACGGTAATCATCGCCGATCGAGACGATGTTGCTGTGTTTTCCTCATAATTCACCAGCAGTGTGCCATTGCCTGTGCCTCCGGAAGTTACGGTACACCAGCCGGCATTGCTCAGGGCTGTCCAGGTAGTGTTGGAGGTGACGGTGAAATTCGTTGTTCCGGCAGCAGCCGTTACACTCTGCGATGAAGGACTGACGCTCAGTGCAGGCGTGGCTCCGGCCTGTACCACCGTGACTGTCTGACTGTTCGCCCCGCTGGCCGATACTGTGATGGTAGCTGTGCGGCTGCTTAGTTCGGTGTTGGCGGTGAAGGTAGCGGTGATCGTGCCATTGCCTGTGCCTCCGGAGGTGACGGTACACCAGCCGGCATTGCTCAGGGCTGTCCAGGTAGTGTTGGAGGTGACGG
>CALMDN010000422.1 GCA_937864935.1 uncultured Bacteroidales bacterium | reverse complement strand
AGGTTGTTTCTGTACAGGGGTAGCCTGTTTGGCCTGGGTTGGTTTCTTTACAACGGCTGATGTATTGTTATCGGCCTTATCGGTGGCAGCCTGCTTGCTTGTTTGCGCGAATGCGCCTGAAACAGCGAAAACAGCGGCAAGAAGAATGATTTTCAGTTTCATGTGAAATGTTGTTTATGTTATGATTCCGGGTTGATTGTTAAACAAACCGTCTGCAAATATAAAGCCATATTTCTCAGCGGGCAAAACTAAATACCATGCGTAAGGATGAATTCCACCTGTCAGGCTGCCGGAATCTCCTTACACCCATTACCCGACTGACCGGGAAAAGAAGAACGGTGAACCGGCGTTCAGTCATAATTGAAGGAAATGGTTAATTTAGCCGTTTATAAGCATCAGGTATGAAGATTCCTTTCAACAAGCCGCATTTCACAGGTCGCGAAGCTCATCATCTGTCACAGGCCGCTTTGCTGGGAAAACTCTCAGGCAACGGTTTCTACACCCACGAATGCCAGGCTTTCTTTGAGAAACGTTACCATCTGCATAAAACCCTGCTCACCACCAGCTGCTCCGATGCCCTTGAAATGGCAGCCCTGGCTCTGCGAATTGGACCGGGTGATGAAATAATCATGCCCTCCTATACTTTCGTTTCCACAGCAAACGCCTTTGTGCTCAGGGGTGCAACCATTGTTTTTGCCGACAGCAACCTTCAGAATCCCAATATTGATGCCGATCAGCTGGAGAGCCTGATCACTGTAAGAACCAGGGCCATAGTGGTTGTACACTATGGCGGTATCGCCTGCGATATGGAGAAAGTGATGCAGATTGCCGGTAAACACCAGATACCGGTGGTTGAAGATGCAGCCCAGGGAATAGAAGCAACCTTCAATGGCCGACCCCTGGGAAGCATAGGTACCCTGGGTACTTACTCATTTCATGAGACCAAGAACGTGACTTCGGGTGAAGGCGGTCTGCTGCTGGTCAACGATCCGGCCCTGATCAACAGGGCAGAAATCATCTGGGAGAAGGGCACCAACCGGGCCGCTTTTGCCAGGGGCGAAGTTGAAAAGTATGAATGGGTGGAACCCGGCAGCTCCTTTCTTCCGAATGAACTGACCGCCGCCTTTCTGTTTGGTCAGCTGGAACAGCTAGATGATATTCAGCAGAAAAGAATGCAGATCTGGCAGGATTACTTCAGCAGGCTCTCCGATCTGGCAACCGCCGGTTTCATCGGTCTGCCGCAGGTCCCGGAGTATGCTGCCCACAACGGGCACCTCTTCTACCTTACCACACGCAACGCCGGAGAAAGAGACAGGCTGCTCAGCCATTTGCTGAAAAACGACATTCATGCCGTGTTCCATTACCTCAGCCTGCACCGTTCACCCTATTATAACCGACTGCACGACGGAAGGGACCTGCCCCGGGCCGACCACTATGCTTCAACCCTGTTGAGATTGCCTTTCTTCTATAGCCTTCAGCCTTCAGAAATTGACAGGATCAGCGAAACCATTCATCAGTTTTATAAATAACCTACGATGTCAGCCTCAGTGATTTTTCGTTCAAAAAGATCGGTATGGTTCACAATTTCAGTGGTTTTACCCCTCGGATTCGCAGTGGTCATGGCGTTTCTCGATCCCTGGTATGTTTCACTCACCATGCTCCCGCTGCTGGTACTATCCGTACCCATCTATTTCAGAACCTATTACAAGATTCGGGATATCAATCAGTTAAATGTTGTCTGCGGACTTTTCTACAACAAAACCTTTCCCATCGACGACATTGTCAGCCTGCGCCCCACCAGCAATGTTATGTCTTCACCGGCATTGTCACTCGACAGGCTGGAGATCCGGTTCAGGGATAAGAAAACCCTGCTGATCTCACCGGTCAAACCCGATCAGTTCATTGCATTGCTCTGCTCCATCAATCCAGCGATAGAGGTCAGGAAGAAATAGGGAAATCAGGTAAACCAAAGACATTCAGGTTTATCATCAGGAAATTATGCCTTCCGGACCTTTTCTCTGGTCATTGGCATTGAAGCGGACCCCTATAAAAATCCAAGATCCAGCATGGCTTCCTCCGACATCATGTCTTTGCTCCATGGAGGATCGAAGGTAAGCTCAACCACACAGTCGCTGATGCCTTCGATGGAAGATACCACCTCCTTCACTTCCACCGGCAGGGATTCAGCCACCGGGCAATTTGGGGCAGTAAGGGTCATAGAGATGTGTGCAACGGACTGATCATCAATATTGATGGTATAAATAAGACCCAGATCATAAATATTCACAGGAATTTCAGGATCAAAGACTGTCTTTAGCTTTTCGATTACCTGGTTACCGAGGTTTACGGTTTTTTCGTGGTTCATCATGGTTAAAAGAATGAAAGTTCAGGAATCAGCTTTCTGCATGTAAAGCGTTGAGATGGGGTGCAATTTGCTTTTCCTTGGATAATTTCAGCACACAACCTGAGGAAACTTTACCTCACCCCATGCAAAACTGATATCACTGTATTGCTTTACATTGCCTGCTTGGCCTTAAACACCAGGGCATACATCTTGATCTGCCTGATCATGGAAAGCAGTCCGTTTGACCGGGTGGGTGAGAGATGCTGGGTAAGCCCGATTTCGTTAAGAAATTCGGTAGAGGAGTCGAGAATTTCCTGAGGGGTATGTCCACTGTAGGCTCTGATCAGCAGGTTGGCAATGCCCTTCGTTATCACAGCATCACTATCGGCTGTAAAGTGAATGAGGGTACCGTCGAATTCTGCGTGCAGCCATACCCTTGATTGACATCCCTCAATCAGATTGGCTTCGGTCTTGTGCTTCTCCTCAATCAGTGGAAGCGATTTGCCCAGTTCAATCAGGTAATTGTATTTGTCCATCCAATCATCAAAATTGTCGAACTCGCTGACAATGTTGCTGGTAGCCTCTTCTATCCTGATCATATCAATACGTTTGTCAATACAATATTAAAGAAAAATCTCTTCAACCTTACCAATCGCTTCGATCAATCTGTCGATTTCAGCTTTGGTATTGTAAAATGCAAAGGATGCCCTGATGGTACCCGGAATCCCGAGTTTATCCATCAGTGGCTGGGTACAATGGGTGCCGGTTCTGACGGCGATGCCCAGCTGGTCGATGATGGTGCCGGCATCATACGGATGAATCCCGTCGATCATGAATGAGATCAGGCTGGCTTTTTCCGGGGATGTCCCTATAATTCTCACCTGTGGATCTTCCAGAAGCCGTCCGGTAGCATAAGTCAGCAGTTCATGCTCCATCCGGGCAATCGTTTGCAGACCGATACTGTTTACATAACCGAGTGCCGCCCCGAAAGCAATGGTTCCGCCGACATTCGGCGTACCGGCTTCAAATTTATAGGGCAGTTCGTTATAGGTAGTATGTTCAAACGACACACTTTTGATCATTTCGCCTCCTCCCTGATAAGGGGGCATTGTA
>CALMDN010000421.1 GCA_937864935.1 uncultured Bacteroidales bacterium | reverse complement strand
AGCGGAGTCGAAGCCATATTTCGACTCCGCTCAATATGACTCAGTGTGAGTATTATAGCATTTCAACCGCACAACAAGTTAGAAATTAATCAATTTATTTCCGATAGTTTAAAACGTATGGCTGATTTCCTGTTTGTTCTCATCCTGGTTTTTGTAACTGCCGGGTTTCTTTTTGGTCAGGTACTGGCCCTGCTCAACCACCGCCAAAGGTTCAAACCTGTGCCTTCCATACTTAAAGGCGTCTATTCCCCTGAACGGTACAATAAATACATTGAGTACAAAAAGGTTTCCTACCGCTTCGGACTGCTGATTTCATGGCTTTCATTCGCTGCAACACTTCTTATGCTGAACGGTGGCTTTGTACTGGTTGATTCCCTCGCGCACGCATGGACAGACAGTTCTGTATTTCAGGCATTGATTTTCTTTGGCACCTTTGGGCTGGCTGCAGATCTGCTGTGCACGCCATTTGATGTTTACGATACCTTCGTGATAGATCAGCGCTTTGGGTTTAACAAGACCACCTGGCAGGTGTATGTTACCGACAAGCTTAAATCGTGGGTACTGGCTGCTGTAATCGGAGGTGGCCTGCTCAGTCTGATCGTGTGGATGTATGCGCTGCTTGGCGCTGATTTCTGGTGGCTGGCATGGCTCACAATTACCACTTTTTCATTGCTGATGAGCCTGTTTTATTCTAACCTGATTGTTCCCCTTTTCAACAGGCAGACTCCCCTGGAAGAGGGAGAATTGCGCAGTGCACTTCAGGATCTGGCAACGCGAACTGGCTTCGGTCTGAAAGATATATATATTATTGACGGATCGAAACGTTCAACCCGGGCCAATGCCTATTTTACCGGCCTGGGGCGAATGAAACGCATTGTGTTGTACGATACCCTGCTCCAGAAGCATACCACTGCTCAGATTGTTTCAGTGCTGGCCCATGAAATCGGTCACTACAGGAAGAAACATACCCTGAAGACACTTGTACTATCTGTTATTCAGACTGGTATTGTGTTGTATCTCTTTTCACTCGTGGTAGGTTCGCCTTTGATGTATGAGGCCCTCGGCAGCAGTTACCAGTCTTTTCATCTTGGGCTGGTGGTTTTCCTGATCCTTTATAGCCCGGTTTCAACCATAACCTCAATCGGACTGAATTACATGTCAAGAAGATTCGAGTTTCAGGCCGACCGTTTTGCTGCAGAAAATGCGGATGCCGGTGAGATGGTGGCATCACTCAGGCTGCTCACTTCCGACAATCTGTCTGATCTGACTCCACATCCGGCATACGTTTTTGTAAATTACTCACATCCGCCACTCAGAGAGCGGATTGAAGCGATTCAGAAAGTCGGCGGTAGTCAGGTTAAACAAGGCTGATCACCGGAAGATGCTTCCGGTAACAAAAGCGAGGGTTTCAATAGCGTCAATGCGTCGGGCGGCATTGTAATCCTGGGTAGCAGCCCAGCGGTTTCCTGCTTTCTGGTTGGCCATGCCCCGGTACAACAGGGCATCAAGGTTCTCGGAATTGATCGAAAGTACAATGTCAAAATCCTGAATGGCACCACTGTAATCCTTCAGGAGCAACTTGTTGTATCCGCGGTGAAAATAGGCTGTTTCATAAGCATTGTTCAGGTTGATGGCAGCATCGCACAACAAAACAGCCTGGGTATAGTTCTTGTTACTGGTGGCCACCAGGGCTGCTTTCAGATAATCTGCTGCCTTTTTCTGGGCAAAACTTGCTGCAAAAGGAACCGCTAACAATAGAATCAGTAGTATATGTTTTTTCATTAATGTGCCTGTTGTTTGAACCCTTAACTGGCTGAACTGCTAAATTAACAAATTTCCCTGATTAAGGTTGACGTTCGTTCAATGTTTATAGACGGTTCAGGGGCCTGAAAGTTACAATCTGAGTCCGCGGATTTAAATGGATTTCATTGTAACTTGCATGCTGGTTAACGATGCACGATTGAAATTTTACTTAACTGAATAACAAATAGATAGATACTTGAAAGAGAAAAGGTCGATGTTAAAATCAGGCTGGTTGCTGCTTAAAAAAGTGCTGAAGTTTGTATTCGGGCTCTTTTACCGGCTGCCATTGTGGGCTGACAACCTGATTAAAAAGGCTGCAATGAGGTTTCTGCAGGTGGTTATGCTTTTGCTGGTGATTGTGCTGAGTATTGATTTCAACCTCTTTGGCCTGTTCGGCCCTTCGCCGCAGCTCAATGATCTGAAAGATCCCGAAATCAGCATTGCTTCCGAGTTATATACAGCCAATGGAAAACTGATCGGCAAGTACTACCGTGAAAACCGTTCTCCTGTGGAGTTCAGCGAATTGTCGCCGGTGTTGATCAACACATTGCTTGCAGCAGAAGATATCCGCTTTTACAACCACCATGGAATTGACCTGAAAGCAACCCTGGCAGCCGTATGGAGTACAGCCAGGGGCGACAAGCGCGGCGGAAGCACCCTCACGCAGCAACTGGTCAAGAATCTCTATAAAACCAGGCACCGGAACAGGAAGGGATTGCTTGGGTACATTCCGGGAGTCAACATCCTGGTGGACAAGTCGAAAGAGTGGATCAATGCGTTGAAACTGGAGTTTTACTATACAAAGGATGAAATCCTCACCATGTACCTCAATACGGTGGACTTCGGCAGTCATGCATTCGGCATCAAGGCGGCAGCCTCCACTTTCTTCAACAGAAAACCTTCTGAACTGAAGCATGAAGAAGCTGCTGTACTCATCGGTCTGCTAAAGGCACCTACTTATTACAGCCCATCGCAGAATCCTGAAAATTCCCTCCGCCGCCGCAACAGCATCCTGATGCAAATGGCACGTTATGGGTTTCTGAATGAGACTGAGGCCGATTCTCTCACCAAAACCAGAATCAACCTCAGATACCGGAAAAATACCGACGATGAGGATGCCACCTATTTTAAGGAAGCTGTCGCCCGAAGTCTGCAGGACTGGAGCAAAGAAACCGGTTACGATATCTATACCGACGGGCTCAAAATATACACCGCCATCGATCCTCATCTGCAGACATACGCTGAAGAGGCTATGGAAAAACACATGAAACGCCTGCAGAAAAAGTTTTATGAGCACTGGCAGGGCCAGAACCCCTGGGTCGACAGCAAAGGGAAGGAGATACCCGGTTTTATTGAAGACCTCGCCCGGGAAACCCCCTATTTTGAGAGTCTGGATAAAAAGTACCATGGAAATGTCGATTCGGTCACACATTATTTGAACCTTCCACGTGCGATGCAGGTGTTTTCCTGGAACGGAACCACGGATACCATGATGAGTACAATGGACTCGATAAGGTATTACAGGCATCTACTGAATACAGGGTTTGTCAGTATGGATCCCGAAACCGGGTATATCAAAGCCTGGGTGGGTGGTATCAATTTTAAATTTTTTAAATACGACCATGTTAATCAGGCCCGCAGGCAGCCAGGGTCGCTGTTCAAGGCCTTTGTTTATACAGCTGCCTTTGAGCAGGGCTTGGGCCCCTGTGACCGCAGGACCGACAAACCGGTGACCATTTCCTATGAGGAAAAGGGTGAAACCAAAAGCTGGTCGCCGCACAATGCCGATTGGAATTTTACCTGGACCGATATGCCCCTGAAAACAGCTTTTGCCCGCTCAATCAACTCCGTTGCTGTGCAGCTGACGCAGGAAATGGGATGGGACAAAGTGATCGATTGTGCCAAAAAAATGGGTGTCAGCTCCCGGCTGCGCAACGTGCCTTCTGTTTGTCTGGGTTCGAGCGATGTTACATTGCTCGAACTGGTGAATGCCTATTGCACGTTCATCAACGGCGGAAACCTCAATGAACCGGTGTTTGTTACCAGGATTACCGACCACGATGGTAAAGTACTCTATGAATACAAACCTGTTAAAAAGCAGGTTATTACTGAAGAGAATGCTTTCCTGATGCAGGTCATGCTGCGTTCAGGTCTCACAGAATCGGGAGGAACTACTCAGGGTTTGTGGGATTATGACATATTCAGGTATGATACCGATTTTGGCGGTAAAACCGGCACCTCGTCCAATTTTTCCGACGGATGGTTTATCGGGGTTACACCTAAGCTGGTTTCAGGGGTATGGGTAGGAGGGGAGCATCGCAATGCCCGCTTTCGCACCTCACAGCTTGGTGAAGGGCTGAGGACCGCCCTGCCGTTGTTTGGCCTGTATATGGAGAAAGTGCTGCAGAATCCATCCCTGATGCACTACAGGGGACGGTTTAAAAAACCGGAAATCCAGATCAATAAACCCTACACCTGTTCGGGAAGGATTGCTGAACCGGATTCGCTGAATTTCAATAACGGAGCTGCCGGTGCAGATTCCTCAGAGATCGCGCTTCCTCAGTAACCAGTATATCATCAGGTAAAAGACCACAGCCCAGCCAAAGCAGATTCCGGCATCGGCCACTGCAGTGTATTCACTGAACGAGACCCCGAAGATTTTCATCAGGGCACTGTTGGGCAAGGGCACGAGGTTACCGCATGCCTCCAGCGGGAGAAACCGGCCAATTGCATCCGGTAGCCTGAAAACCAGAATGCGTTCGATGATCAAGGAATACAGAAGAAAAACAATGATGGTGATGCCAGCCCGCCTGAACAGGAAGGCAAGAAATGAGGCAAACATCAGGTAAGTGAACAGCTCCAGCGCATGCGAAGCCAGAAAAACCGTTTTCTGACTTACGATAGCCCCGTAATCAGGAGATGGCTGCAACAGACCGGCAATCATACCGGAAATCCCGATCAGCAAGGCAATACCGGCCGAGAGAATCGCCACCAGCAGTGTTTTGGCAGTCAGAAACTCCATCCTCCGGCTGCCGGAGATGATCTGCTGCTTATAGGTGGTAAAGGTGAATTCGTTGGTAATGAGTATGATAATCAGAAATGCCGGGAACATTTTCAGGAATCCTGCAATGTAGGTAAGGTTCTGCCATACCCCCGGAAAAGAATAAACCGGATACTCCGGAATGGGAAGGGGTGATTTGCTGTTGATATTCACCGTTACGTTGTTAAGAATTCCCTGCAGGCTGAAGAGCAGCAACAGCAACGTGAGGGTGTAAAGCCCTGTGAGCATCCAGAAGGCGCGGTAATTCCTCACTTTCAGCCATTCGGTATAAAGGATGTATGTTAAGTTCCGGATATTCATGAGGCCTGGTTTGTGCCGCCATTGCTGGCAGTAATTTCAAGAAAATAGTTCTCCAGCGATTTCTTCCTGATGCTGAGGTGTGTGCAGACAATGCCTTTTTCAAAAAGAAAATGGTTGATTTCAGCAGGCCGGACAACACCGTTGGATTTCATCTCTACAAAACCGGATGATATTTTATGTGATTGATAATCCGGGTATTCGATAAGGGCTGCTTCCAGTGCTTCCATGGATTCAGCACCCACAAGGATGGTTTCTGTGTTGTTGAGTACATCGTCAACGCTGCCGGCAAATAGTTTTCGTCCCTGTTTGAGTACTGCAACATGGGAGCAGATCTTCTGCACTTCATCGAGCAGATGGCTGGCCATAATGATGGTAGTGCCTTCAGCAGCCACCCCGGCAATCAGCTCTCTGATCTCAGCTATTCCCAGGGGATCAAGCCCGTTGGTCGGTTCATCCAGAATCAGAACTTCAGGGTTTCCCAGCAGGGATCCGGCTATGGCGAGCCGCTGCTTCATCCCGTAAGAGTAGGTCTGGTATCTGTGCAGGCGATGGTCGTAGAGGTTCGTC
>CALMDN010000420.1 GCA_937864935.1 uncultured Bacteroidales bacterium | reverse complement strand
GGAACAATCCAGAAAGCACTGAAATACCTCAGAATCTTTTTGTTACCGGATGTCGTAAAACCCAGGGCATACTTAAGGAAAAACACTGCAGTAGTACATCCGCCAATGTATTCAATCTGTGACCAAAGTATCTTGTCAGGGATGGTCAGGGCTGCTGATTCAAATGTCGCCGCCAGAGCCCATTCGGCTATCATCAGCATCATCAGGGTGAAATAGCGGTGACTTTTCGCATAACCCTTTAAAAAGCTGAAAACAGAAATTCCTGCTGCAATCAGAAAATTGAACAGGAGAATCCACGAAATCTCTGTAAAGCCCATCGTTGTTATTGATCCGGAAATATTTGCCGGCTTTACATTAATCTGCTATTTGGGTATATGTAACCCTGAAATCTGAAGTTTTTCATACCTGCCGGTACGGATGAAGCCAGTGAATTCGTTATGTGCTTTTGCTGTGATCAGCCGGGAATGTCTCAGATGCAGGATTTTGCATACATTCAGCAGCGTTGTGATGGTATGTGAAAAGTTTCAGGAAAATCAGTTGAAAAATATCACGCACCAGTAACAAACCCCGGTTTTCCTTGTTATATGATAACTTTTTATTTGGCAGATCAACACAGGCAAACTGAAAATCTTTTAACTTTGTAAGCTGTGTTGCCATTTACGGAATTTTCGGATAACAACCCTAATCGATAAGTTTTTATGGATACAACAATGAACGACATTATTCTGGTTCCCACAGATTTCTCAGAAGTCTGTTCCAATGCTGCCAGCCAGGCTGCAGAAGCTGCAAAACTCCTGAACATGAAGGTGGTTTTGTTGCACATCATCAACAGTGATACCAAAGCTTTCCTTAAGAATGAAAATCTTTCAGCCGATTCCCTTGAAGACAAACTGAAAGAGATTTCTACGCAGCTTGCTGCGAAATTTGATGTAACTGTTGAGTATATGACCCGTGAGGGAAGCATCTTCACAGAGATCGGTGAAGTTGTTAAAGATCTGGGCGTAAGTCTTGTATATCTGGGAACCCATGGAAAAGTCGGCCTGCAGCATCTGACCGGAAGTTATGCGCTGAAGGTTGTGACCTCCTCTGATGCACCGACAATCGTAGTTCAGAAAAGGCCGTTCTCAGAGGGCTATAAAAACATCGTACTTCCGATCACCAGTGAAGCCGGCCCACTGGATAAAACACGCTGGGCTGTCTATATCGCCAGGAAATTCAATGCCACCATCCATATTTACCTCGTAGGGGATGCCAGTGATGACATTTACAATGCATCGAAGCAGATAGCAGATTACCTTGCAAAGAACAATGTGAAGTATTCAGAAAGAACAGCCGAGAAGAGCAGCAATTTTGCCAAACAGGTGATTGACTATGCAACCAGCAACAATTCAGACCTCATTATGATTATGACCAATCCTGACAAGGGATTCGGAAAATTCCTGCTGGGAAGCTATGACGAAGACATCATCTTTAATACCAGTCAGATCCCTGTTATGTGTATTAACCCGAGGAAATTTAACTACGAACTGCTAAAACTGTAGTCAGGATTCTATTCCCGATAAAACTCCGGCTTGCCGGAGTTTTTTTTCATTTTAATGATCGCTTTTTAACAGCTTCTCAGTCTGAATACAGATACTAACCATGAGCCTACACAACCTTACAGAATTTATTGTTGAGAAGATGCGCCGTGAGCTACCTGCTTATGTGGTTTACCACAGCATTGACCATACCCTTGACGTTCTCGAAGCAACTGTGAGACTGGCGCGTATGGAAGGTCTGACCGAGGATTCTGTAAGACTGCTTGGTGCAGCTGCCCTTTTTCACGATACAGGGATCACCGTTCAGTTTAAAGATCATGAAGATATTTCAGCAACTATTGCCGGAGAATACCTTCCTTCTTTCGGATTTTCACCGGAAGAGATAGAGAAAGTTAAGGAGTGGATTCTGGCGACAAAACTACCGCAATCGGCCAGCACTGCTGAAGCCAGGGTTTTGTGCGATGCTGATCTTGACTACCTTGGCCGTAACGATTTCTTTATCATTGGTCAGAAGCTTCGTCTGGAATGGGAACTGGCCGGAAACCGCATCAGCCTGAACGAATGGTATATCATACAGATGGAATTTCTTAAAAATCACACCTACTTTACCCAATCAGCCAGGATGCTGAGGGATCAGCGAAAGCTGGAGAACCTGCAGGAGGTTGAGCAGTTGTGCACGCTCAGGTGCAATGAAATGAAAAACCAACCGTCCCACTGACAGTAGAGGTATTTTATCTTCCAAAATAGTACGATCATGACCAGGGAGGAAGCATCTATCCGTATTGAGCAATTAAGTTCTGAAATCAATTCCCACAATTACCGATATTATCAACTTGCAGACCCGCTCATCAGTGATCAGCAATTCGATGTCCTGCTGAGAGAGCTTCAGGAACTGGAGAAAGCATTTCCGGAACTGCTAAGCCCGAACAGTCCTACCCAGCGGGTTGGCGGAACCATCACCAGAGAATTTCAGTCATTCCCGCACCGTTATCCCATGTTGTCGCTGGATAACACTTACTCGGAGGAGGAGTTGCGTGATTTTGACGGTCGTGTTTCCCGTTTGCTTCAGGAGCCATGTGAATATGTGTGTGAGCTCAAGATAGACGGGGTTTCCATCAGCCTTACGTATACAGATGGTATCCTTTCAAGGGCGCTCACCCGTGGAGACGGGGAGAGGGGAGATGATGTAACAGACAACATCAGAACCATCGCTTCCATTCCTGTAAAGCTGAAGCCGGGAAGTTATCCGGATGACTTTGAGGTAAGGGGAGAAGTTTTTATGCCCAAAGCCGGTTTCAGGAAGATGAACGCCGAGCGTGAAGATGAAGGCGAGATGCCTTTTGCCAATCCGCGCAATGCAACCTCCGGAACCCTCAAGACCCAGGATTCGCGCCTGGTAGCCCGGCGCCCGCTCGATGCCTTCATTTATTACCAGCTGGGCGATAAGGTAAAAGGGGACTCCCATTATGAGCGACTTCAACAGCTGAAATCATGGGGCTTTAAGGTGAGCGACCTGATGGTGCGCTGCTCCGGGATTGATCAGGTAATTGATTTTATCAATGAAATTGACACCGCCCGCTCAGAGCTTGATTTCGATATTGACGGGGTGGTCATCAAGGTGAATTCAACAGAACAGCAGCAGAAACTTGGGTTTACTTCCAAATCCCCCCGTTGGTCAATTGCTTACAAATTCAAGGCTGAAGAAGCCACAACGAAGCTTATTTCCATTGATTATCAGGTGGGAAGAACCGGTGCTGTTACACCAGTGGCAAACCTGGAGCCGGTTTTTCTGGCAGGCACAACGGTGAAAAGGGCCACCCTGCACAATGCGGATGTGATTTCAGCCCTGGATATCCGGGTTGGAGATACAGTCATTGTTGAGAAAGGGGGTGAGATCATTCCCAAAATTACTGCAGTGGTGAAAGATGCCAGGCCTGCAGATTCCCGTGAAACCAGGTTTGTTGAAAACTGTCCTGAGTGTGGCAGCAGGCTGATCAGGAATGAAGGGGAAGCTGCCTGGTATTGCCCCAACGAATCGGGTTGTCCGCCGCAGATAAAAGGAAAACTCGTTCATTTTATCGGCCGCAGGGCCATGAACATTGAAAGTCTGGGCGAAGGCAAAATTGAAATTTTGTTTGACAATGGCCTGGTGAAATCGCTTCCTGATTTGTATGCCCTTGATGCAGCCTCATTAACCGGTATCGAGAAAGTGCTCACTTCTGCAGATGGGAAAGAAAAGCGGATCAGTTTCAGGGAAAAAACAGTCGCCAATATCCTCGCCGGAATTGAAAAATCGAAGAATACAGGGTTTGAAAGGGTGCTGTTTGCTCTCGGGATTCGTTTTGTGGGTGAAACGGTTGCCAAAAAGCTGGCTGTTCACTTCGGAAACATAGACGCGCTCACCAAAGCAACCTATGAAGAACTGATTCAGGTGGATGAGATCGGCGACAAGATTGCCGGTAGTGTGCTCCGTTACTTTGCCGATGAAGCAAATACCGGCTTGGTTGAAAGACTGAAGGGATTTGGATTGAAATTTGAAACCGACAAATCTGATTCCCCGAAAGGGATACAACTTCAGGGCAAGACCTTCGTGGTGAGCGGGGTTTTCAGTACCTATACACGCGATGGCATTAAAACTGCCATCGAGCAGCATGGCGGAAAAGCTGGCAGTTCGGTGTCCTCAAAAACTGATTTTCTGGTGGCCGGGGAAAACATGGGCCCGGAAAAGCGGAAAAAAGCGATGGAACTGGGGGTTGCGATTATCACAGAAGAGGAATTCACGCGGATGCTGAAGGTGGACGGTAAAGAAGAAGGCTAGTTCAATGCCGGATAGGTCTGGAGCGCAAGTCACAGACTTGCGCAGGAC
>CALMDN010000419.1 GCA_937864935.1 uncultured Bacteroidales bacterium | reverse complement strand
GCCAAGCCTGTCGTTGCTTCCTTCGAAGTGTTTGACAGAACCTGCTTCGGTGATGCTTCTGCTTCTGCTATCGTGAAGCTGAAAGTAAAAGATCCTGCACGTAAATATATGGTCAGCTACCAGAAATATCCATCTACTACATGGAGCGCATGGTCTGCCGAATTTGTTGATTCCATCAAGGTTACTGGTCTCACCTACGGTGATTACTCTACCGACCTGGGTCACTACAAATTCCGGATTAAAGACAACATGAACTGCCAGTTCAATGAAGTATTGGTCACCTTCGTGCCGATTCAGACTGAACTGAAAACCTGCTGCGCAACTGTTGTTCCTGGCGAATGTACTGGTACACTCTCTATCACCATCACCGGTGGTGTAACTCCTTACACCGTATTTGTTGATGGTAAGCTTGTCACCGGCGCTGCCTGGACCCTGCCTGCAGGTGCTCATGTAGTGAAGGTGGTCGACGCTCACCTGTGTGTATCCGAACTTCCTGTGACCATTGATGCCAACCCGGTAGAACGTACTGCCTCTGCAGTGGCGTACATCGGCGAAACGGTTAAATTCACAGATGCTGAAGCTGGTATCGACAAGATGCTTGCAAAAGGTGTTCACACATTCAAGTATACATTCACCAATGGTTGCGAACGTACACTGGTTGTTACCGTAACTGAACAGTATCGTACAGCCACCATCGCTGAAATCCAGGGAACTGGTGAAATTTCTCCGCTGAAGGATCTGCCACGTCAGATTACCGGTACTGTAACAGCTGTTGTTCCTGGCGTAGGTTACTTCGTACAGGATGGCAGGGATGCTGTTAACGGTAGATGCGGTATCTTCGTTGCCGATACCAAAACTGTTGTTCTTGAAAATACCGGTGTTAAAGTCGGCGGTATTGTGAAAGAACTGAATGATGTTACCACATTGGAAGCTGCAGTCGTTGAAGTCGTACAGGGTGCTGCTTACGAACCAATTCTGCTTGCTTCACCTGCTGATGGAAAGAATGAGAAATGGGAAAGCGTACTTGTCAAAGTTGAAGGTACAAGATTCCAGGGAACAGTAAATCCGGATGGCAGTTGGGTCATTAAGACTCAGGAAACCAACAATATCGTGGTAAACGACTGGATGTTCTCTTATGTACCTGTTGATGGTCACTACTTCACTGTAACTGGTGTTATCAACGGTGCGAACAGTCTCTATAAACTGGAGCCCAGGAAATTGGCTGATGTCATTGACCTGACCAAAACAACTCCGGTTATCGATCCTGCCAACTTGCAGTTCAACGTTTATCCGAATCCGTTCAACGATCAACTGACTATCACCAATGCTGACAGACTGTCAAGGGTAACCATTACCAACATTGCCGGTCAACGCGTGATGGATATTCAGTATCCGGACGGTGTGATCCGTACTTCTAATCTGGTGAGTGGCGTTTATGTCATTACTCTCTTCACTGAGGATGGCATTGCCAAAGCCGAAAGGATGGTCAAAAGGTAATACCGAATTGATTGATTAAAAAGGGGGAACCAAAAGGTTCCCCTTTTTTATTTAAGGGTAAGGTTTCGATTTAAAACAACAAGACCCGGACTTTCCAATGTCCGGGTCTTGTTGTTAAATCCTGTCCCTGCGTTTTAGAATCTTATGTAAATAGTATTTCAGGGGATGAGTATACTTGAGCTGTTTCCAGGGGCGGCTGCTGTGCGGAAGATGCAGCACTTTAATGTCTGTCAGAAGATAATTGTTAAAACCTTTTTTTCTGCTTTGTTTGCTGAGGTAAATATCGAACCAGTCTTTCCTGGGCGGTAGCTTATAAAAATTATATGATTTGAGAAACTCTACCGTCATTAAGGTACAGCAAAAACTGATGCTGTGTCTGTTTTTCATTACCCGGGTATCCGCTGAATTGATATAAGCGTACGGGAAATTGAAATTACCGGATCTATCAACGGTTACAGCGCCTACAAGTCCGGGATTTGGCAATTTTGATGCAGCTTTTAATAACTCCCTGATCGTTGTGGGTTGAATGATAACATCTGATTCAATCAGTATAAGCGGAAGATTTTCATCTATGGCCAACTCGTAGGCTTTTTGAAGTATTAGCTTGTAATTGGGGGATGGGTTAGTGGTGATGTCTTCCAGATGGATAAGTTGGAACCGGTGTTGCACAGAGGCCCGATCGAGATAATTTTTAGTTTCAGCGTTACTGAAATCATTAAAAACCAGATAGTTGGCATTAATTTCAGAACTGGATACCGCTTCAATGGTTTTGC
>CALMDN010000418.1 GCA_937864935.1 uncultured Bacteroidales bacterium | reverse complement strand
AAACCACACAGCGCATTCGGGCAGGTCTTGCAGGTTAATCGCTCCCAAACTCTGCAGTTTGGCCTGCAGCTTGTTTCTGAGCGCCAGCGCCGCTTTTACCCTTTCTACAAAAACCGCCTTATCAAAATTGGCATTGGTAATGGTTGCAAAAAGTCCTTTCATTACAAAAACATCAGGCTCGCCATCACCATAGCCTTTCTCACGCAAACGAAGGGTGTAATACGAAATCCCCTTCATAACAAATAACAGCAGATCCTGCAGATTGGCCACATCGCCGGTCTTTCCGCATACTCCTTTGATCTCACAGCCATAACCTTTGGCTGCTTCCTGACACTGGTTACAAAACATTCCCATAATTATTAACTTTTTATTTATTAAAATTTACTGATTTTTTTGCTGTATTCCTATCTGCTAATTATTCATTGCTAATTGTTCATTGCTAATTGTTCATTGCTAACTGCCTGCCTGCCGGTAGGCAGGTTCATCGTTCACACCCATTCCTCGCTTACCACATTTCCTTCAACCGACACCACAATCAGTTTAACAGGCACCTTGCGGCTTGCAGCTGATACAGCCTGGTTAACAATCCGCAATAGTCCGCCGCAACAGGGAACCGTCATGATCATTACGGTAATGGTATTGATGCCTCCATGATCAATCATGGCCGTAATTTTATTAAGATATACATCCAGGTTGGAATCAAGCTTCGGGCAGCCAATAGCCAGGCTCTTCCCCCTGAGAAAGCGTTGGTGAAAATCTCCCACGGCAAATGCCGTGCAATCAGCAGCAATCAACAGGTCTGCATTTCTGTAGGCCGCTGCCTGCGGATTAACCAGGTGCAATTGCACCGGCCATTGACGCAACTCCGATTGTACTGCCACTGCCGATGCCACTGCCACTTTTTCAACACCTGCCACCGGCCTCTCAATCACCCTGCTTATGCTGCCGGGACAGCCGGCACCCTGATGCGCTGCATGCGATGCTGCCTCATGGCCATGATGGTGCACTTCGCTGATCACTTCGTTCAGCCTGAATCCCAGTGTTTGCTCATGCGTCTTCAGGTACTGTACTCCTTCTCTTAAAAAACCTGTTTCATTGTGATCTTTCAGGTGCTTCAGGTGAGCGATTACGGTATTTTTACCTTTGGTAACCATGATTTCCATAACCCGGGTCTCGTCATACGCCTCAGCTTCGCGCTTTTCAATGGTAATGGCTCCTTGCGGACAATGACCAATGCAGGCCCCCAGACCATCACACATCAAATCACTGATCAAACGAGCCTTCCCGTCAATAACCTGTAAGGCTCCCTCGTGACAACCCGGCACACATTGCTCACATCCGTTGCACAATTCTTCGTCTATTTTGACCACATCCCTAATCATTATCTGGTGTTTTATAGATTTGCTTTGTAATTTTGAGACAAACTTAAGAGCTTGTTGTCCGAATTTTTGTACCATATGTTACATAACTGATTTTTTTATGGATTTTGTTTTCTCTGCCCTGTCAGCAACCAATA
The DNA here is from genome assembly GCA_937864935.1 of uncultured Bacteroidales bacterium. Taxonomy (GTDB): domain Bacteria; phylum Bacteroidota; class Bacteroidia; order Bacteroidales; family Lentimicrobiaceae; genus Lentimicrobium. Next base: position 978 of record CALMDN010000418.1, on the reverse strand, counting down.
TTTTTCGCGGCCTCACGGCTGAACAGGTTGAAGAACTGTTTGATGGCCGGCCTTTCCGGATCAGGGAATTTGAGCGTGATCAATACATTGCATACAGCAATGATAGCTGCCACGACATGCTTTTTGTACTGAAAGGGTCGGTAAGGGGTGAAATGGCTGATTTTTCGGGAAAAAAGTTAAAGATTGAAGACATTCCCGCTCCGAATCCACTGGCCGTAGCCTTTATCTTCGGACGGGAAAACCGCTTTCCGGTTGATATCATTGCCAATGAACAGGCCACCCTGCTTACCATACCTCGTGATGTGCTGCTCTTAATTCTGCAGAACAGCAAGGTGGTACTGCAGAATTACCTGAACGCCATTTCCAGTCGCACCCAATTTCTTTCCAATAAAATCAGGTTTCTTTCATTCAAAACCATCCGCGAGAAAATAGCCAATTTTATTCTGTCTAACATTCCGAAAGACAGCAATATTTTGGTTTTCAGACAGACACAAAACGAACTGGCCGACTTTTTCGGCATTGCACGCCCCTCATTGGCCCGTGCCCTGGCTGAAATGGAAAAAGGAGGCCTGCTTCAGTTCGAAAGAAACAAAATAACTATTCTCAATAGGGAGAAACTGAATAAATTGCTAAACAATTAGAAACACCATGCAAAACCTTATTTTAACAACAACGCCTACCCTCGAAGGGAAAAAGATCACCCGCTACTTTGGCATTGTCACTGGTGAAGCCATCATCGGCGCCAACCTGTTCCGCGACATTTTTGCCGGCATCCGGGATATCGTGGGCGGTCGCTCAGGTTCTTATGAAGAGGTTCTTCGTGAAGCCAAACAAAATGCCCTGAGCGAAATGGAGGAAAACGCACGCCGGCTGGGAGCCAATGCAGTAGTTGCAGTTGATCTTGATTATGAAACAATCGGCAGCAACGGCAGTATGCACATGTTTACCGCAAGCGGAACTGCTGTGGTGACTCAATAA
>CALMDN010000417.1 GCA_937864935.1 uncultured Bacteroidales bacterium | reverse complement strand
CTCCGGTAAACCGGAGTTCAATGTACCAACAGCTGCTCCCAGGGCCGCTTGTTCATCTGCTGCGAGAGCTATGAACTTTGCAGACGAAATAAACGAAGACTGAACAGCCTGGCCGGTTGGCAATGAAGTACGGTAAACCGGAAGCCCGTTTTCTTCTTCGTGATAGCACTGCTGGCAATCAGGCCAGAGTCTGAAGCTTCCGTCAGGGGCAACCTCTTTGTAGGGTTGCTTCCAGACAATCGTGTCCTGGCTGAATGAGATTCCCGGAAAAGCAGTAAGCGAAACTGTCAGTATTGCAGCAATGACAGCCAGGGAGTGTATGTTGAGTTTCATAGACATTCGGTTGATTAACAAATCCGGCATTGCCTGAAAGAATCTGAAGCCAGGCGGTATTACTAAATCTTATAATAGTGATAAACTGAACAGAACTTGCAGCCAATAAGTTCAATTTTGCGTATCTTTGCTGCCTGCTCTGAAAAATGTAAATTATTGCCGGCGAAAATACTAACGGAAAACGAATTCCGTTATTGTTTCGCTACGCTGGTAATGTTAACAATTTTTCAAGGCTGATGAATGATATTAAAAAATTTTCGTAATATTGGCTGCTGAAACTTCCCTGCAAATGAAACTAAGGCTACTCCTTATATTTCTGGTACTTCTTGCCGTGAATCCGGTGAAAGCCCAGGATGCCTCCTTTTCTCAGTATTACGGCAATCCGTTGTACCTGAACCCTGCACTGGCAGGCATCAAGGTATGTCCCCGTTTAACCCTCAATTACCGTAACCAGTGGCCGCAGATGGGCGCAAATTTTGTTACCTATTCAGCAGCCTACGACCAGTTTGTTGATGCAATTTCGGGCGGTATCGGTTTTCTGGTGATGTCGGAGAACCTGGCCGATGGAGTGCTCACCAATACGCAGGCCAGTGCCATTTATTCATTCAGGGTAAACCTTACCAAGTCCCTTACCATGAATGCCGGGTTTCAGGGAACCTATATACAGAATAAGCTCAACTGGAACAAACTGATATTTGAGGATCAGCTGCTTTCTGCGATCGACAACAACCTCCCCCCAACCCTTGAAAGCCCGCCCGACAGAATGAACATTGGGATGATCGACTTTTCCGCCGGGCTTTTGTTCGGATACAACGAGAGGTTGTATGGCGGAGTAGCCGTTAACCACCTTACCCAGCCTGACAATTCTTTCTACAGCAACGGCAGCAGCAACCTTGAGATGAAAATCACTGCCCACGCCGGAGCTTTGATTGATATCAGGAATGGGCTGAAATCCGGAGAAATCGAAGATCTCAGCATTTCTCCCAACATCATGTATCAGCAACAGGGAGAGTTTCATCAACTGAACCTCGGGATGTACCTTAATATATACCCCTTTGTTGTTGGTACCTGGTTCAGGCACAACTTTGAAAACCCTGACGCAGTAATTGCCCTGATTGGGTTTCAACATGAAAAATTCAAAATCGGATACAGTTACGACTACACTGTTTCCGGTTTAACCAATGCCACCGGAGGCGCCCACGAAGTTTCTTTTGCCTGGCAATTCGACTGCGGAGAAAAAACTATCAAGCAGAAGGCAATAAAATGCCCCAGATTTTAGTTATCAATCATCAACAAATAATTTAACCTGAAATGATCAGCTACAGCAACATCTATCAGAAACTCACACTTTTTGCTTCAGTCTTGCTTATTGCCTCTTCCTGTTCGAAGGATTCTTCCAGAACAACAGGATGGGAATACAATAATCCGAAAAACGGAGGTTACCAGGTAAACACCAAATACGGTGAACAGCCCATAGGCCCCGGACTCAGAATGGTTGAAGGCGGAACCTTTACCATGGGACGTACCACCGACAATCCCATGTACGACTGGGACAACATTCCCCGCAGGGTTACCGTACCTACCTTCTACATTGATGAAACTGAAGTGGCAAATGTTGATTATGTTGAATATCTGTACTGGCTGAGCCGTGTTTACGGAACGGACTATCCTGAAGTCTACAGGAAAGCATTGCCCGACACCCTGGTATGGCGCGAAAAGCTGGCCTACAACGAGCCGCTTGTTGAAACCTATTTCAGGCACCCTGCTTACCGCAATTATCCTGTTGTAGGCGTCAGCTGGGTTCAGGCCAACGACTACTGTCTGTGGCGTAACGACAGGGTAAATGAAATGAACCTTATCCGCAAGGGTATCCTCGATTTCGACCCGGATCAGCGTAACGAAAACAACTTCAATACAGAAGCCTATCTTGCAGGACAATATGAAGGCCTTGTCAACAAACCTCTGAAAGACCTGAATCCAAGCGGTACCGGCGAACGCCGTGCCCGCCTCGAAGATGGTATCATGGTGCCGAAATACCGTCTGCCAACCGAAGCTGAATGGGAATTTGCAGCCCTCGGACTTGTTGGTACCACCGTATACGAACGCGTGGTTGAGCGCAGGGTCTATCCATGGAACGGAACCATTGTCCGCTCCGACGAGAAAAAATATTACGGACAGTTCCTCGCCAACTTCAAACGGGGTCGTGGTGACTATATGGGAGTTGCAGGCAGCCTGAACGACGGTGCCGACCTTCCT
>CALMDN010000416.1 GCA_937864935.1 uncultured Bacteroidales bacterium | reverse complement strand
TGACCATCACGGATTCGCCGGCCGTTGACCAGTGAGAAGTATTCGGGTTGCTCATCAAAATACCGGTCGGCAGGGCAGAGCTTTTGAAAAGTATGAACGAAAAGCCCCCAGTTATCCATAGAATGGGTTTTGGAAGGAAGGCGGTATGCCTGTTTTTCCTTGTCGGGAAAGTGGGCATGACGGAAGCGGAAATCCGGCTGAAATCCCTGGCTGATTTCATCAAGCGTCAGTTCATGCTGAGAGGGGAACCAGGCTTCGGTTGCGCTGAACTGAATGAACCCCCATTTTTCAAGCAGGCTGTAAATCGCATTCAGATCACCAATGGGTTGATTTCCTGCCAGATAATAGTCGCCATTTTCGCTGTACATGTAAACTCCATCCTCCGGCAGGGCCTGCAGCTTGCTGAAAACAGGCTTGTTCCTCAGCCAGTGGCTACCGATAAATATGGATTTCATCGCTTTTTCAGGCTGAGGCAGAATCTTCATCCGGCACCCGCTCATCCGGGAAATGGCATCCTGTAGGACTTCAGCGGCCTGCCGGGTAAGGGAATCGGCCGTTTCTGACACCACAAAGGAATAGAGGGGTGTCGCTCCCTCATTGACAGGCAACTGTCCGACAGCATCTGAAATGCTGACCAGGAAGAGAATTATCGTGAATGCTGAAAAGTGTTGCTTCATCTGTGCGGTTTATGCGTTTCAAAGATCAGCAATGTTTTTATCGTTTCACAGAGCCATTGAATGAAAAAGTATTCTCCCCCGGAGGGTTTTCTCCTGCACCGTTGATTGTTGTAATGTTATGATATAATGGTATTTGGAAGTTTTTTATTGCATTGATCCGGAAGCCGGTATGCCTGCCATCATCAAAATGTTATTCACGGTGTTTTGCAGTAGTCTGACTGACAGAACAAACATGAGCGAAACTGTGTCAGGATAATACTTTCCGGCATGCGGCTATTGTTGAATGATAAGGCTTCCCTTTTTATGATCAGAAGATAAAAACCATCAGGATCAGTAACCCTTATTCCGGATTTTAGTAAAATAGTGTATAGTTGGTATCTGAATTTATATGAATTCAGACACCCTGAGGCACTTTTCCGTGAAGAATTTATACCCATCTGCTGATCATACGCAGATTGAACTCTAACCTGGAAAGAATTACGTATTATCCTCCTCGAGGTCAGTCCGATTTTCCCGATCATCTTCTGGGCGTGGTTTGTAATCTCATTCAGGTACCATTTATCGTTGATTTTGATTTTCTTCAGATCGGTGAGCATCTGGATGTAATCGTTAACGGAGTACGATTTGAGTAAGTTCTTTTCTTTCAACTCAAGGTATAGGTGCTGATACCACTGAAGTGTAAGGTGATTTACAAACATCCAGCCATAGAGTGTATGGTCATCCTGCATGTAGGTGTGATCTGCTTCCATAACGTTTTTCATTCCATCAAACATTACCTCAATAGCCTGCCGTGATTTATAGGTTTCATAGACATCCTTACCTGTTTTGAACTGAAAGTTTGTGAGCAGGGCGAGTGTTCCGAATGTATTTCGTTTTTGATGGAATCCCTGTAGCGAGTAATGCTCGGGATGCGTCTCGATGCGCCTCAGATAGTCTTTTTCTTCTTTTACCTTAAGCGATTCATCAATATAGACAAACAGTGAAAGCTCTTCAATGGGATATTTCTGA
>CALMDN010000415.1 GCA_937864935.1 uncultured Bacteroidales bacterium | reverse complement strand
ACCAAACTCTATGAAGGTGTAAAACAATTCTATGGCACTTCAATGACCCGTGAAGAGTTTACCTCCGACGACGATCAGAAAGTTCTGGGAAGGTTAAGTTCTCAGAAAGTGGGACCAACCATTGCCGATGATATCAAACAGGGTGCAGTTCTCGCAGTATTCTTCGCCCTGCTGGTAATCTTTATCTACATTGCCATCCGGTTTAAAAAATGGCAGTACGGACTTGGCGGTCTGATTTCACTGACCCACGATACCCTGATTACCATTTCATTGTATTCGATCTTCTATGGTATACTCCCGTTCAACCTCGAAGTTGACCAGGCATTCATCGCTGCACTTCTTACCATCATCGGTTATTCGATCAACGATACCGTAATTATCTTCGACAGGATCAGGGAATACATTACGCTGTATCCGAAAAGATCGCTTCAGGACAATATGAACCACGCCATGAACAGCACCCTGGGGCGTACCTTCAACACAGCCGGAACCACCCTTGTGGTATTGATAGCCATCTTTATCTTCGGAGGTGAGGTGATCAGGGGTTTCATTTTTGCTCTGTTGGTGGGTATCGCCATCGGAACCTATTCTTCGATCTTCAATGCTACCCCGATCGCCTTCGATATGATCAACCTGTCGAACCGCCGGAAAAAACAGAAAGAAGAACTTAAGAAAGCAACGAAATAAGCTTTTAAACAAACATTTTACAACGAAGGGATGCCATAGGTATCCCTTCGTTGTTTTTTTGTACTTTTGACTACCCAAAGCCTGCGCTATGTTAACAAACCATTTGCTTTTCTTCGACATAAGCGGTGGGGAGTTTATGGTTATCCTGATTGCCGTGTTTCTGATTTTCGGACCGAAGAAAATGCCTGAAATTGCCCGGAAGATCGGCAGGACCATGAATGAACTGAAAAAAGCCTCCTCCGATATCACCCGCGAATTCAGGGAAGAAACCAACAGCATCAAGAATGAATTGCTTGCAGCCCGTGAAACCGTACGCCGCGAAACCGAATCGGTTGCCATGCAGGTTGAAGATACTTTTCACAAAGCCGGACAAACAGTTGCAAAGGAACTGCCGGATGAGAAAACAGAGTTCAGAAATCCTGAAACAAATCCCGGCCCTTCGAAAGAAAGCAGTTCTGCGCCCTGAACAGGCAATTTTACATCAAATACTGCGTTGTTATCTATTGCGAAGCGTCGATCAGACAGCAGACAGGATTAATCAGAAAATAACTAATTTTACCGTCGGTCCTGACAGACAAATACAATGACTTACCTGAACAATCATCCAAACCGGTACCTGATGAATCTGGCAAAACAGGTTTTACTGATATCCTTTATCATAGCCGTATCAATCACTGAAGTGAATGCCCAGGGACGCAGAATTGCAGCCGCAGAAGAGGCCTTCAGCAGTTTTCAGTATAACCTGGCTGCAACGCGCTACAAAAAAGCATTCTCCAAAACCAAAAACAGGGCTGAGAAAGACCGCATTTCATTCAAACTGGGTGAGTGTTACCGAATGATGAACAGCACCAAAAAGGCGGAAGCAGCTTACCGGAGGATCATTAAAAGTGACTTTGCACGCAAAAACCCGGTGGTTTATCTTTATTATGCCGACATGCTGAGGTTCAACGAAAAATACGATGTTGCCAAAGATTACTATGCGCTGTATGCTGAAAATGTTCCTGAAGATACCCGGGGGGCCAATGGAATAAAGTCGTGTGATCTGGCGGCTGAGTGGGTGGCCAATCCTACAAAATATACCATAGCCAACCTGAAAAAGGTGAATTCCAAGAGCGACGACTTTGCTCCCTCCTATGCCGACAAGTTCTACAATGCGCTTATTTTCACCTCAACCCGTGAAGGCGCCACCGGAAAAGGGCTGGATGACTGGACAAACCAGAACTTCAGTGATTTATTCCTGACCCGCCAGGACAGGAAATTTGAATGGGGCGAACCTACCCTCGCCGATACCGAGAAAAAACTGAATACCGATGCCAATGAAGGAACACCAGCCTTCAACGACAAATTCAGTGCAATGTATTATACCCGCTGCGGCAGTGCCGAAGATGAAGCCACCAATTGCAGGATTCTGATGATCAAGCGTTCCGGAAAGGGTTGGGGTGAAGCCAAAGCCCTTGAACTTGGCAAAGACAGCACAGTTACCGATGGCCATCCCGCCATCAGTGCCGATGAGCTGACCATCATCTTTTCGAGCGACCGCAAAGGAGGTCAGGGTGGGAAAGACCTCTGGATTGCCACCAGAAAAACTGCATCCGACGAATTCAATAAACCTTTAAATATTGGCAATCAGGTAAATACACAAGGTGACGAGGTTTTCCCGTTTCTCAGGAATGATACGACCCTCTATTTTTCATCCAATGGCCACCCCGGACTTGGCGGACTCGATATTTTCAAAAGTGTATTCCGCAACGGACAATGGTCAGCCCCGGTTAACCTCGAAGTCCCGGTAAATTCAAGCAGCGATGATTTTGCGATGATCTTCAAGCCCGGCGAAGATGAAGGTTTCTTCACCTCCAACAGAAAAGGGGGCAAAGGTGGAGACGACCTCTATTCGTTCATCAATCCGCCGCTGGTGTTCTCATTGCAGGGGAATGTGAAAGACGACCGTACCCTGCAGTTTATCCCCATGGCCTCAGTAAAACTGGTTGGCTCTGACGGCTCTTCCGTTGAAGCCAAAACAGACCCCAAAGGCTTTTATTCATTCAGCAAATCACAGATCAAACCCAATACCACCTACGATCTTACCGTAATCAAAGAGGGTTACTTTAACAAAAAAGCCCGTGAAACCACCGTGGGTGTTGAGAAAAACAAGGACTTTGTCATTGACTTTATCCTTGAACCCATCCCCGAAAAACCGGTGGTGCTGCCCGACATTCTTTACGATCTTGCCAAGTGGGACCTGAAACCCCAATACCAGGATTCATTGCAGGGGCTGATCAAAACCCTGCTCGAAAACGAAACCATCGTGGTTGAGCTCGCAGCACATACCGATGCCCGAGATACCGAAGAGAAAAACGACATTCTCTCGCAACGGAGGGCCGAATCGGTAGTGAACTACCTGATTGAACGCGGGATAGATCCCGAAAGGCTGGTAGCCAAGGGTTATGGTGAGCGGGTACCACGCACACTGGCAAAAGATATCCGCAAAGATGGGTTCTTCTTTAAATCGGGAACAACCCTGACCGAAGCTTTCATCGACTCCTTGAAAACTGTTCCCGAGAAAGAGGCTGCCCATGCCCTCAACCGCCGTACCGAGTTCAGGGTTCTGAGCAAGGATTATGTACCAAAGCCCAAAAACAAGCAGTTTGATCAGAAGGTTGAGATTAAAATCAATCCTGAGGAGAACACCATCGCGCTCGAATCC
>CALMDN010000414.1 GCA_937864935.1 uncultured Bacteroidales bacterium | reverse complement strand
TGGTGAAATCCGGCAGATTCCGTGAAGAATTGTATTACAGACTGAAGGTTTTCACCATTGCCTTACCTCCCCTGCGCAACCGCAAAGACGACATCGGTGAGCTGGTGAAACACCTGATCGGGAAACTGAACCGGAAACTGAACAAACGCATTCTCAAAATCGGTGATGGTGTAATCGATCTGCTTTCTGATCACGACTGGCCGGGCAACGTCAGGGAACTTGAAAATACCCTGATGCAGGCCATGATTATGACACGCAGCGATGTGCTTGAAAAAGAACACATCGTACTGATGAGCCCTGCAGAAGGCGCCAATGGGGAAGCTTTCGAACTGAAATCCATTGCCGACATCGAGAAGGTGCACATTAAAAAGGTGCTCGACCGTGTCAGGTGGAACAAACAGGAAGCCTCAAGAATCCTCGACATTACCCGACCAACCCTGAACGCCAAAATCGAAAAATACGGCCTGAAGCACAACTGATGGCAACATTCCTGCCCGCGCTGCTATCTGCTTTTCATTTCAATCCGGAAAGAAACCGAAAGCCATTTTATAATCCTCTCTGGTGTTAATGTTGGTATGGATTCCGGCATTTTCAGTATTCAGTGTCCGGCATGGATAGGCATTCAGAAAACTGTCAATTCTTGCGTCCTCAGCCCTGTATTTACGGGCATCGCGGATGATGCCGGGTCCTATAAGCACCGGATGCCCCTTCCTGCCACCATACACAGGATAAACCACACCTTCCGCCTGGCGGATTTCAAACATATCCCTGAGTGTCTGAATGTCAACAAACGGATTATCTACATTCTGTAAATAAACGAACGAGTCACCCTTAACAGCTTCCAGTCCCGTAATGAACGAATGAAAACGCCCTTTTTCAGGGGAGTGATTGACAAGGAGTGAAACCTGTAGCGAAGAAGGAAATGCATTCAGAGCCAGCGTATTGAACAGATCCTGGTTCACCACAACCACCACCCTCGAAAACCCCGATTGGTTATATGTTGCGACAATCCTGCCGAGAAAAGAAGTGCCTTCAGATCCAAACGGCAGCAGGGCTTTTGGTTTTCCCATGCGTTCCGAGGCTCCTGCGGCCAGAATTAAACAGGTTGTGGTCACGAAACTGGCGGTGAGATTTATATTTTTTTACTTTTACAAAAGTAATTAATTAAGCCTGCCCTTATGGCCCATTCACAAGAGTTCTCCCTTATCCCGGTTGAAAAACTGTTCAGCATGATTGATGCGGAATACGCTCATCGTAAAGAAATATTCGGGATACCGGAAAACCTCTTCTACAACCCCGGCCACCATCAATCCGAAAAAACCGAAATCTTCGGTCATGTAACCGATACGCCCATCGGTGTTGCTGCAGGTCCCCATACGCAGCTGGCTCAAAACATTATTTCAGCCTGGCTTTGCGGGGCGAGGTATATCGAACTCAAAACCATTCAGACCCTTGATGAACTGGTGATTTCTAAGCCCTGCATCGACATGCAGGATGAAGGCTACAACTGCGAATGGTCGCAGGAACTGAAAATCCGGCAGTCGTTCGGTGAATATCTGAAAGCATGGATCATCATTCATGTTTTGCAGCACAAATTCGGTTGGGATGCCCGACCGGAGGCCGGAATGGTTTTCAACATGAGCATTGGCTACAATTATGAGGGCATTCTGAAGGAAAATGTGCAGTGGTTTCTTGCGCAGATGAAAGATTGCAGTGTGGCCAAACAGGAAATGATTGCTTCGCTGCTGCCCCTGGTACCGGAGATTGCCCAACTGGAAATTCCCGACTGCATTTCCGGCAACATCACGCTGAGCACCATGCATGGCTGTCCGCCCGATGAAATTGAGAAAATCGGTCATTACCTGCTCACCGAAAAGAAGCTTCACACATTTATCAAGCTGAACCCAACCCTTTTGGGGGCTTCAGCGCTGCGGGAGATTCTGAACCATAACCTCGGGTTTAAAACCACGGTGCCCGACCTAGCCTTTGAGCACGACCTGAAATACTCCGACGCCGTCGGTATCATCCGGCGGTTGCAGCAGACCGCGGATAACCTTGGATTGGTATTCGGGGTTAAGCTGACCAATACCCTGGAAAGCCTGAACCACAAAAACATCCTGCCCTCACACGAGCCCATGATGTACATGAGTGGCCGGGCCCTGCATCCTATAAGTATCAACGTTGCCAGGAAACTGCAGAACGAATTTCAGGGTGCACTCACCATCTCCTTCTCTGCCGGAGCAGATTGTTTTAATATAGCCGATATTCTCCGGTGCGGACTGAAACCGGTTACAGTATGTTCCGATCTGCTGAAACCAGGAGGTTACGGCAGGCTGAAGCAATATATCGGTAACATGGTGTCGTTGCCGGCAGAGACCCGTGAGGACCAACTGAAAAACCTGAATGCTTATGCCGATGCAGTGGTGGACAATGCTGCCTATAAAAATGACCCCTACCAGGTTAAAAGTATAAAATCGCCGAGGGCCCTTGGTCTGTTCGACTGCATCCATGCGCCCTGTGTCGATGAATGCTCCACCAGTCAGGATATTCCGGATTACCTCTATCACACCTCTACCGGTAACCTGCAGAAAGCGCTGGATGTGATTCTGGCAAAAAATCCGTTTCCTCATGTGCTTGGTTCGGCCTGCGACCACCCCTGTGAGACGAAATGCACCAGGATGAATTACGATGAACCGCTGAAAATAAGGGACATCAAGCTGTTTGTTGCTGAAAACGGTCGGGAATCAGATATCACTGTAGCCTCTGACAACGGAATGAAGGTGGCTGTGATCGGTGCCGGTCCATCGGGGCTCGCTTGTGCATATTTCCTGCGTCAGGCCGGATTCGCTGTGGAAATTTTTGAATCGAAGGAAGCTGTGGGTGGCATGGTGTATGAAGCCATTCCGGGTTTCAGAATGAAAATGGATTTACTCGGTAAGGATGTTGACCGCATCCTGAAACTGGGTGTAAAAATTCACTTCAATACAAAGATCGACCGTGTGCGTTTTGAAGCATTGCGCAGGGATTTCGATTTTGTTTACATCGCTGCCGGGGCACAACGCTTCAAGACACTGGCAATGGAAGGAGAAACAGCCATCGGGGTGGTGAATGCCTTTACCTTCCTGAAAGAGGCGAAAAAAGGGATGGCCGGTGATCCGGGTCAGCATATTCTCGTGATCGGAGGCGGCAATACAGCCATGGATGTAGCACGCACCGCCCGACGACTGGCCGGGGAAAATGCCTCTGTAAAAGTCCTGTACCGGCGTACCCGTGCCGAAATGCCAGCCGACCGTGAAGAAATTGAAGCCCTGCTTTCAGAGAACATTGAGCTTTGCGAATTGCTTTCCCCTGAGAAAATCAATGTAATCAATGGCCGGATAACATCGCTTTCCTGTGCAAAAATGAAACTGGAGCAACCACCCTCGGGTGGACGAGCGTTTCCGGTCAGAACCGATGAAGCCCTGGTTGAATTCCCCGCCGACACCCTGATTCCGGCACTTGGTCAGGAAACCGACCTCGATTTCATCGATGCCCGCGACCTGGAAGCGGGAAACAGCTTAAACGAAACCCTGCCGGATGGCGTCTTTATCGGAGGGGACGCCCTGCGCGGCGCAGCAACCATCGTGAAAGCTGTGGGCGATGCCCGGCGGATCTCACGACAGATCATACAACAGGCAGGCCTTGCTTTGCCGGCAGAGCAACCCCCGAAAGAAAGGAATCATAAGCTCCCGGAGCTGATTCAGCGTAAATCAGAACGGGTGCCCATGGATAAGGCCATCGAAGGGTTTCAGGTCAGGCTGAATCCCCGGCAGGCACAGGCAGAGGCAAGCCGCTGTCTGCAATGCGACGAGGTTTGTAACCTTTGTGTAACGGTTTGTCCCAACAGGGCCAATATGTATTATCTATGCGACACTGAAGATATACCGGTCTGGGAGTTACAACCCTGTGAAACCGGGCAGAAGTTTATGAGGGCTGGAACCTTTTCAGTTCATCAGAAACTTCAGGTATTTAACATTGCCGACTTCTGCAATGAATGTGGCAACTGCACCACTTTCTGCCCGTCATCGGGAGCACCTTTCCGCGACAAGCCGAGATTCTGCCTCACTGAGCGGAGCTTTCTGCAGACCGACAACAGCTACATTCTGGAAAAGCGGCAGGGGCAGACAACCCTCAGACATCGTTCAGAAGAAAGGGTCAGCAGCCTGGTGAAAGATGATTCAGGATATCATTACATCTGTCAGGAAGCAGAAGTGGTATTCAACCGCGATTTTCAGCCTCAGTCAGTCAGCCTGAAAAGCCCGGGGAGTGCAGGAATTCAACTCAAAGAGGCGGCGGTGATGAAATTCCTCACCGACACCCTGGGTGAAACAAGCCTCCTTCACCGGCATTTCGATGAACAATAAGAATCAGGATAACTATTTTCATTAAATTATCACGAATGATCACAACCATCAACCACATTGTTAACCCGGAAGCGCGGCGGAAAGCCATTGAACGATTCCGTGAAAAGGGGATTGTACTGCCTACGTTCGCCCAGATGCGGAACCCTGAACTGGTTCCTGAAAAAATCAAAGAAAGCCTCCGCCACATCGGGCTGTGGGACCTGCACCCGGCCAACCTGTTCCGGATTACCTGGAAAAACGAACCGATTGAAAAAGGGGGGCAGTTTGGGGGAGTCAATTACCTTGAACTTCCTGAAAAGCTCACGGGCGTTAAAGCGCGAATTGTATTGCTCATCGGCAAGTATTTCCCTACCGGTGCCCATAAAGTAGGGGCTGCTTATGGATGCCTTGCCCCACGCATCATCAGCGGGGAGTTTGACCCCTCTTACCACAAAGCAGTATGGCCTTCAACCGGCAACTATTGCCGGGGCGGAGCCTTTGATTCCTACCTGATGGGTGTTACAGCAGTGGCCATTCTCCCTGAAGAGATGAGCAAAGAGCGTTTTTCATGGCTCAGGGATATCGGCGCGGAAGTGATTGCAACACCCGGCTGTGAATCCAACGTAACGGAGACTTACGACAAATGCTGGGACATCCGCCGTAACCGGCCGGATTGCGTGATTTTCAACCAGTTTGACGAATTCGGAAATCCGGCCTGGCACTACAATGTTACTGCACCAGCCATTGACGAGGTTTTCCAATCCATAAAATCATCCGGAAGCAACCTGGCTGCTTATATTTCGGCAACCGGCTCTGCCGGAACCATAGGGGCTGGTGACTACCTGAAGAAGCTATACCCTCATATGAAAATCGTTGCTTCGGAAGCGCTGCAGTGCCCTACCCTCCTCAACAATGGTTTCGGCGGCCATCGTATCGAGGGAATCGGCGACAAGCATGTTCCCTGGGTGCACAATGCCAGGAATACCGATATGATCACGGCCATTGATGATGAAGATTGCATGCGGGTGTTCCGGCTGTTTAACGAACCGGAAGGACATGCTTACCTGAAATCCTGCGGCCTTGATGATGCCCTGACGGATCAGCTTCATCTGCTGGGCATTTCAGGTGTTTCCAATCTGCTGTCGGCCATCAAGGATTCAAAGTATTACGAAATGACCGGTGATGACATCATTTTTACCCTCGCCACTGACTCTGCAGAAATGTATCAGTCGAGGCTGGAGGAACTGAACACTGAGAAAGGCAGTTACAGTGCCCTTCAGTCAGCGAAAGACATGGAGAAGTGCATCCTCGGCCAGGGCACCGACCACCTGAAAGAACTGGGATACTATGACCGTAAGGCCATTCACAACCTGAAATACTTCACATGGGTTGAACAACAGGCCAAAGAAATTGAAGACCTGAATCAGCTCTGGTGCGACCGCAACCTCTGGGAAGATCAGTTCACCCAGGCAGCAAGGTGGGACGAGATGATCAATGAGTTTAATGAGGAGGCCGGAGTGTTGAAGAACCTTTAAAGAAATTGCGAATTGCGGATAGGTTACAACATTTGTGATTTTTCATTCGTCATTACCCGCCAATGCTGCGCTTCTGCGGGGCAGGCACCATTCGTAATTCGTCATTTTTACCCTGAGCCTGCCCTGTCTGCTTGACTCATTCAGGCAGGCTGATTGCATCATGCAGACAGGCCTGTCGAAGGGCGTCATTCGTCACTCGTAATTCGTCATTCGTCACTCGTAATTCGTCATTCGTCATTCGTAATTACTTCATTATGTCAACCAAGTTCACTTACCAATGTATTGATTGCGGAAAAACTTACTCCGGAAGCAGCATTATGTATGTTTGTCCTGAGTGCAGTGCGTTGCAGAGAACTGATCAGCCTCCACTGGGCATACTCCGGGTGATTTACAATCCTGAACTGATAAGGGGCAAGTCGTTTGAAGCCCTTGAAAAGAACCATTATCTGGATATCTTGCCCATCGGTAACCTGAACAGCCTGCCCAACCTGAAAGTCGGGAATACCCCGCTTTACCGGATTGACCGGCTCAACGGGAAATCTCCGGAGCATTTGCTTTACCTGAAAGACGACTCCCAAAACCCCACGTTCTCTTTTAAAGACCGTGCATCAGCCATTGTATCAGCATTTGCCAGAGAAAACGGCATTGGAACCATCGTGGCAGCTTCTACCGGGAATGCCGGCTCCTCACTTGCCGGCATGTGTGCCGCCCAGGGACAGAAAGCCGTGATCTTTGTCCCTGCTTCCGCTCCCGTGGCAAAGCTAACCCAGATTCTGATGTACGGAGCCATACTGGTTCCGGTTGATGGCAATTACGATGTCGCTTTTGACCTGAGCATTGAAGCCACAAAACGTTTTGGCTGGTACAACCGCAATACAGCCTTTAATCCCCTTACCATCGAAGGTAAAAAAACAGTGTCACCGGAAATCTTCGGTCAGATGAACCAGCGACTTCCCGACCGCGTTTTCGTACCGGTTGGAGATGGTGTCATCCTCTCCGGTGTTTACAAGGGATTTGAAGATCTGATGACCATGGGACTGATCGATCGGATGCCTGTGATTGTAGCGGTACAGGCAGAAGGCAGCAGCAACCTCATCGACAACCTCGGGGCCGGAGAATTCAGGGCAAAGCCTTCTGCCACCATTGCTGACAGCATCTCTGTGGATATTCCACGGAACTTCAGCATGGCAGCGGCTTACCTTCTGAAATATCAGGG
>CALMDN010000413.1 GCA_937864935.1 uncultured Bacteroidales bacterium | reverse complement strand
CGGGAAATTCAGAAATCAATCCAGGTGGTGCATGACAGAAATCCGGAAGCCGGAAATTGAATAAACCGGCAAAGCATCTTCTGATTTATTTTTCCGGCAGAAATCTTATCAGCTGCCCTAGTGGTTTTGAATTTAGCTCAATGATATCCTGATGAATACAGTTGTTGTCTGAGCTGGATTCAGGTTTTAGAGTCAGCAGATATTTGTTGGTTGAAAGTCAGGCCAGAAAAGTTGAGAAAACTGTCAGAAGCTTAAAACATGATAATCTGAATGCTGAATTCTTCAGCAAAACAAATAGCTGTTCACTTTAACCTTTCATACGGCTGATTTTATTGATCTTTAACAGTTGCTTGTATTCTGGAGTGGCCATTTTCAGAATTTCCTCTTAATTTTGATGGCTGAAATAAGATATAAACAGACAGGCATTTCCCGGCATGGTCTCACCGTTATTCAGTCATTTGCTTATACCATTCATCATCGCATTGCTGCTGGGCATTACCATGGGTGGCAGTGGTACAGGCCCGGCCTTTTCGGCTGCCTTCGGGGCCAATGTCATACGCAAAAGCCTTATTCCCGGCATTTTCGGACTGATGGTTTTTGCCGGGGCAATTATTGCCGGTAAAGAAACAGCAACTACCGTGGGAACGGAACTGATCGATCCGAAGTTGTTGAATTTTTCCACGGTATCCATTATTCTGTTTTCAGTTGCTGTATCCCTGCTGATCGCCAATCTGTTCGGCATTCCCCAATCAACCAGTCAGTCTACCGTATTTGCCGTCATCGCTCCGGCCATCTATTTCGGCGTTTTTGACCCCTATGTTCTTTTTGCCGAAATCATTCCTGCCTGGTTTATCCTTCCGGTGATCGCATTCTTTCTGAGTCTGTTTTTCGGAAAGTATATCTACAGGCCCATGAGACGGAGAGGGCTAACCATTTCGCGTTCGAACAATGTGAATAAAAAACCTTTCCTCGATTACCTTATTCTGGTTATGTCGCTTTACGTCTCCTTTTCCATTGGTTCAAACAATGTTGCCAATGCCGCAGGCCCAATCGCATCGATGACTGCCAATGAGCTGAACGTACATGGAGAGCGGAATTTTCTGCTCATTATGATTCTTTCAACCCTGATGGTTGCACCCGGGTTTGCGATCGGAAGTTCAATTTTCGGCGACAAAATCCTGAACAATACAGGGAAGGAAATTGTACTTTTCGGAAAAATCGAAGCAGTAATCATCGCTTTTGTTTCGGCAAGCCTTCTGCTTTTTGCCTCTGTGGTTAAAGGAATCCCTACTTCACTGGTTCAGCTGAATGTAGCTGCAATTCTGGGGATAGGGGTAGCCAAACTCGGAACGAAAAATATTTTCCGCCGTACCAAAGTAAGAAGATTCTTCCATATGTGGCTGATAGCGCCATTGATAGCGTTTTCCCTCACAATGCTTATGATTTTCATCGCTGATCTTGTCGGATTGCTCTGACAAAAAAAACTGGCCGGTAATGCCGGCCAGTGAAAATTAACAATTTCAGCTATTGATCAAAGAATCCGATCATACCAGCAAGGCCAGAGATTCCTTTATGCGGCGGGCTGCTTCAATCAATTCTTCGTCGGAAGTTGCATAGGAGAGGCGGATACAGTCGGGATTTCCGAAAGCTTCACCCGGGACCAGTGCCACATGGGCTTTGTCGAGCAGGTAATTGCATAAATCCGTACTGTTGCTGATCAGGGTGTCGTTGTAACGCTTTCCGAAATAACAGGTTACTTCCGGGAAGAAATAGAAAGCGCCATCAGGAACATTGGTTTTGATGCCTGGAATTTCATTGATGAGCTTTAAAAAAAGATCCCGACGGTTTCTGAAGGTGGCAATCATGGATTTTAATTCGTCCGAACCAGCCGGGTCGGTATTCAGGGCTGCAATAGCTGCCCTTTGTGATATGCTGCAGGCTCCTGAAGTGAACTGCCCCTGTATCTTATCACAGGCTTTGGCGATTTCCTGATCTGCCACACAATAGCCCAATCTCCAGCCTGTCATGGCAAAGCCTTTGGAAACACCGTTGATAATGATTACCCTGTCTTTAACGGATCCGAAACTGGCAATGGATTCATGTTTCCCTTTAAAGTTAATCAGTTCGTAAATCTCATCGGAAATGATATATACTTCGGGGTATCGCTCAAAAACGGTAACCAGTGCTGCCAGTTCTTCCCACGAATAGACAGATCCTGTTGGATTGCAGGGGCTGCTGAAGATGAAGACCTTTGTTTTTTGGGTAATGGCTGCTTCCAGTTGAGCCGGGGTTACCTTGAAGTCGGTTTCAACCCCGGTGGATATTACTACCGAAGTACCTTCAGCCAGTTTAACAATTTCACGGTACGAAACCCAGTACGGGGCCGGAACAATTACCTCATCACCCGGGTTTACCAGACTGAGCATGGCATTGGCCAGGGCCTGTTTGGCACCCGTAGAAACCACAACCTGTTCGGGGCTGTATTCCAGATTGTTGTCGCGCTTCAGCTTTATAGCAATGGCTTTCCGCAGGTCGGCATAACCATTTACGGGGGGGTAAAAGGTGTAATTCTGGTCAAGCGCTTCCCTGGCTGCTTCTTTGATATAGTCAGGTGTGTTGAAATCAGGCTGACCAATACTCAGGTTGATGACATCATATCCCTGTTCTTTAAGTTCCCTGCTGCGCCTTGTCATTGCAAGGGTTTCAGATTCAGCCAGTCTCGAAATCCTGTCGGATAACTTGTTCATATCTTTTTCGGTTGAGGTTTAGACTCCGTAAGGTTGGAAGGCGACAAATTTAATGAAATTAAATCTGTTTAAACAAGCATCATATCAAGTTAAAACGGTAAAAATTACGACCTTTGCCTCTCCCTGATAAATCAGCTGTTTATGGAAATTCTTCAGATTGTAATGCTTATTGTTCTGCCCTCATTGATTGCCGGGACGGCTGTTTACCTGCTCATCCGGCATTATCACAAGGTAAATCTTTCGCAACAGGCAGAACTGCATAAAATTGAACGGATGAAACTGGTTACCCCGGTACGCATGCAGGCATATGAAAGAATGGTATTGCTCCTTGAGCGGATGATGCCTTCGCAACTCATTATGAGGAATCTGGATTCAGGTCCGTTGGCATCGCAACTTCAACAGGCCCTGGTGGCCAACATCAGGCAGGAATTTGATCATAACCTTTCGCAGCAGCTTTATATCTCTTCCAATGCATGGGAGCTGATTAAGAATGCCCGGGAAGCAGTCATTGCTGAGATTAACGCAAAAGCTGCTTCCCTCGATCCCACTGCCACATCCTCCGACCTTGCCCGTCTGCTGTTTCATGGCGAAATCGAAGAAAGCAACATCACACTTTACAAAGCACTCGAGTACCTGAAGAATGAAGCCAGGGAACTTTTCTGAACGGATGTCTGTTGTTTTCCTGCCTAATTGATGATAAAAGCCTTTGTTACCTGCCCTTTGGCAGTCCGGATCCGGATAGTGTATACTCCGGGTTCAAGCGGCTCAATGTTTATACGTTGACTGCCCGGGGCTGCCTCTCCCTGCACGATTCCGATACCTTTCTGGTCGAAAATCGTGAAGGAGGTAATTTTTTCATCTGATTTAATCACAAGAAACCTGTCGGCAGGCACAGGGTAAATGCTCACCCCTGGTAACACTGCGCTGTTCTGGTAGCCCAGTACACCAACCTGAATCAATCCTTCTTTTGTTACTGACGACTGGGCTGACTGGTTTGAAACAGTTAATGAAACGCTGTACGAGCCGTTGCTGAGGTAGGTATGTATAGGATCTTTCAGGCCTGAGGTGGACCCATCACCGAAATCCCACAACCATACTGACGGATTTCTGAATTGATTTTCCCGGCTTTTCTTCTCCCGCGGAGGATGCGTGATGGTAACGGGGGAGGGAGGTTGTTGTAATAACTGATTTTTAAGGGTGAAAGTAGCTGTATTGCCATCAAGGTCGCCAACGTACCAGTACAATCCGTTGCCGGATGACGGGACCTTCAGGGTCTGGAGCAGACCTGTGGAATCGTAAATCTGTAGCACTGCTTCCGAAACAGTGATGGATGGAGCTTCGGAAAAATTGTGAACGTAGTATTTGTATGTGCCAGGAAAGCGTTTGTAGATGGTCATTGTTTCCGGTCCGAAACCTGAAAGCACATCGAAATCGAGCTTTGCAAAAGGGGTGCTCGTGTCATTCCCGGCGTTGTCGTAAAACAGGTGGTAGGATTGCCCGTCGATCTCAGGTGTTATCAGATGCGAGTCAAGGTCGGAAGGAAAAGCACCCCAGTTGAGCACAAACCTGACTGAGCCGGCATTCAGGACAGGGGAAAGAGAAATGTTGAGCTGTAAGGTCTCTCCCGGGGGGATTTCAATCCGTTTATTGCTGTAAGTAAGGTAACCTTCTTTGGAACAGATCAAAGTGTGCGTTCCCTCCGATGACTGGTCAGTAAACGAAACAGCCAGTGGTGCCGGGCCGGAAGTATTGGACGCAGTGAAGTCAGCTTCCAGCGATCCGAAAGGGATGCTACTTACAAAATAGTTGCCGTTCGCATCGGTTGTGGTTACCTGGCCTGAAACAGAGATAGTTGCACCAGACACAGGTTTCCCGTTGAATGCATCTGTAACAAGTCCGGTAAGGGTGTTGGTCCGGGTTATGTATGTGGTGAAGCTGAAATCATCCAGCATGAAGATAAATGAATTGTCGGAGATGCACTGTATGCCGATATAAATCCGCTGGCCGTTGTAGGCGTTAAGATCAAAAATAATGTTCTGCCAGTCGTCGGCCGGCGCAGTAAGATAATTGGCACCACTGATGATGGCAAAGCTTTCCGGCAGGGTGTCGGTTACAGAGATACCCACCCTGAATCGCTCAAGACCGAACTGAGAAGTAAAAGACTTAACCCAGAAGGAGAGGGTGGTTGCTGAATCAGCAAACAAGGCCGGGGTTATCAGCCAGTCGTCATTCTGTTCGGCATTGGAGGCAAAACAGGCTGCGAATTTTTCTCCTGACCTTGCCTGTATGGCTGCAGAAGTGAGCGGAGGTTCGGTTGTTGCCGGGTTAAACACCATAAACGACATGGGTTCGTATTGCCCTGGAAAGGTCGTGCCCCCGATACCCCAGGTAAAATCTCCATCAATATCCAGAAGCTGCCAGGGGCTGAATGAAGAGCTGAAATCAGGGTGCGACTCAAAACTTTCGGTAAATCTGTATAAAAAGGTATTCTCAGAGTGTGAGGTTGTATCAGCCAG
>CALMDN010000412.1 GCA_937864935.1 uncultured Bacteroidales bacterium | reverse complement strand
ACCTTCAACTACCCTGTTGAGACTTCGGTGGCATCGAGGTTTATTTCGGTAAAACTGGATGGTCAGCCCGTTCATGCAGAGATGCTGACCACCGGCAACAACAAGGAAATCATGTTCAGCATTGCGGCACCGGTCAATGGCAGCGAAGGCCGGCAGCTGAGCCTGACCATCGCAAAAGGCATGACCTGCATCGGATCGGCAAGGCAAACCACTCAGGATGAGACTATAGAACTCGTGTTGCCTGAACGCGACCGTCTCGACATTTCCGATGTAGAAGCAAACTTTGAGGAAGGAGAAGGGGTGATCACCGTTTATACCAGTCAACCGGTGGTTGAACAGGGATTAAGGGCCATGGTCAGGACTTCCCCGGAAGTGGCTTTCGAGACCAGCGTAATCGGGAACGGATTTAAGCTGCACGGCGAATTTGCCGACGGACAGACCTACGAACTCAATGTTTCCGGTGCCCTGAAAGGTGTTTTCGGTCCTGAGCTGGGCCAGGATTTCAGGCAGACCGTAACCTTCGGCGACCTGCAACCCTACATCGCCTTTACCGATCAGTCGGGGATGTATCTTACCCCCCAGGGTTCATCAAACCTGGGCATCAACATCATCAATGTACCGAAAGTGAAAGTTACGGTGTTCAGGGTGTTTGAAAACAACATCCAGCATTACCTGCGGATGGGTAAGCAGTGGGACTGGAATTACGAAGATGATGAATATCATGACATTTACGCTTACCGCCTCGACGAAGACTACGGACAGGTAATCAGCACCCGCACCATCGATACCCGCTCGCTCCCGGGCAAGGGAAGCTTCAGGCTGCTCAGGCTGCAGCCCGGAGAACTTCAGCTGGATGCTGCAACCAAGGGAATTTACCTGGTGAAAGTGGAATCCACGGAGAAAAAATGGCTGTCGGATGTTCAGCTGGTATCCGTTTCCGACATCGGGCTGATCGTAAAACAAGGCACCGATGAAATCTTCGTGGTTACCCGTTCTATCGCGACTGCCAAACCTCTCTCCGGAGTCAACATCCGTTTCATCAGCAAAAACAACCAGCAGGTTTATCAGGCAACCACCAACAGCGAAGGGATTGCGGTTTTCAAAAACACCTCTGCCACAAGCCCTGGCTCAGGAATATCGATGATTTCTGCCCGCAAAGCCGAAGACTTCAATGTACTGCTGTTTAACCGTTCGCAGGTGGAAACATCCGGGTTTGAGGTGGGCGGCAAGCGCACTGCCGGGCTCAACTATGACGTATTTCTATATGGCGACCGCAACCTCTACCGTCCGGGAGACTCGGTCTTTGTGAATGCCATCGTGAGGGATTTCAGGTGGGAAACCATTGCCGGGCTGCCGGCAAAGTTCAGGGTCATCTCGCCCGACGGAAAGGATTTTATTGTCAGAAAAGCGATGCTGAGTAAAACAGGCTCAGCCCAGCTCGCATTCAGGGTGCCCGAATCATCCCTGACCGGCGGATACATTGTAGAGCTGTTGTCGTCGAACGATGTACTGATGGGCAATTACCGGATTGGGGTTGAAGAGTTCATGCCCGACAGGATCAGGGTCGGTGTGAAAACCAGCAAGGATTCCTATGGTCTGGGAGAAGAGCTGTCGGCAGAAATCACCGCAACCAATCTATTCGGCCCGCCGGCAGCCGGCAGAAAGACAGAAACGGAACTGCGTGTCAGCCGGAAAGCCTTCACCGCCAAAGGCTATGAGGATTACAGCTTCAGCATCATCGCCCCCGTGGAAATCTACTTCGAAAACATTGTGAATGAAGGCCTGACCGATGCTTCGGGCAAAGCCAGGCAGACGTTTGCACTGCCTCAGCATACTGACATCGGATTGCTGAGTGGCAAGCTGTTTACCACCGTTTTCGATGAGACAGGCCGTCCGGTGAACCGCTACAACGAAGTTGAAATTCAGACCCAGTCAACCTTCCTGGGGATAGGTCCGACATCCGGCTGGGTATCAACCGGCAAACCACTTAAGGTGAGCATGGCAGCACTCAACCGTTCCGGGAAACCGGTAACGGCAAAAGCACATCTTGAAATTGTTAGTATCCGCTGGGAAACTGTGCTGGAGCGCAACTACGGAAGCACTTCCTACAACTCGCAACGCAAGGAAAAGACAGTGCTCAGCCGCAATGTCACCATCGGCAGCAACGGGCTCATTACCCAATTCTCGCCGCCGGTTTCAGGAGAATACGAGATCAGGCTGCGCAATGAAGGCTCGTCGAATTACGTGGTACAGTCCTTCTATGCTTATGGCTGGGCCGACGCAGGCACCTCATCCTTCCAGGTAAACCGCGCCGGTGAAATTGATGTGGAAACCGACAAGAAGCTTTATGCCCCCGGCGAAACAGCCAGGCTGCTCTTTAAGACCCCCTTCCCGGGTGAACTCATTCTCACCGTTGAACAGAACCGGGTGCTGGAACATTATTCCATAGAAGCAACCACCAAAGGTGCGCAGTTCGATCTGAAAATCAGGGATGAATTTATGCCGAATGTTTACATTGCAGCTACCCTCATCCGAAAAACCGATGCTTCCGGTCTGCCGCTCACCGTCGCCCATGGGTTCAGCAGCCTGAAGGTGGAAAAGCCCGACCGGAATCTTTCAGTAAGCATTGAAGCCCCTGAGAAACAACGCTCCGGCCGAAGCCAGCAGATTAAGGTCAGAACGAGTCCGGGCGCTGAAGTCACCATCGCAGCAGTTGATGAGGGGATACTTCAGATCACCGGGTTCACGACACCGGATCCCTATGCTTATTTCTACCAGAAAAGAGCCCTGGAGGTCAATGCCTACGATCTTTTTGACGAACTCTTCCCTGAGCTGTCTTCCGGCCGGTCTTCCACCGGAGGTGACCGCGGTTTTGATATCGGCAGAAGACTCAACCCGCTTACCTCGAAAAGGGTGAAGCTGCTTTCATTGTGGAGTGGCGTCCGCAAAGCCGATGCCAATGGAATGGTGACTTTCAACATCGCCATTCCGAAGTTTTCGGGTGCGGTAAGAATCATGGCTGTTGCACAACAGGGCAACCGGTTCGGGAGTTCCGAAAAAACGATGAAGATCGCCGATCCGCTGGTAATCAGCAGTTCACTGCCCCGGTTCTTAAGTCCCGGCGATGAAGCCCGGGTAGTGGTTACCATCACCAACACGACTGCTGCATCCAAAACCGTTAAAATAAGTACCGTGGCAAAAGGTCCGGCAAGCTGCAGCGGACCTTCAGCAAGCAGCATTGAGATACCGGCCAACAGCGAAAGAAACATCAGCTACACCCTGACTGCTGCCGCCAAAACCGGGCAGGCTATGGTAACCCTCACCGCCACCTCCTCGGGTGAATCATTTACCGAAGAGATCAGCGTGCCGGTGAGGCTGGCAGCCACCCTGCAGAAAACAGCAGAAGCCGGGATGATCCGGGCCGGAGAAAACAAGGTGTTAAAGGCAGAGGGTGACTTCCTTCCCGGGACTGCGGCTTCGAAGCTGCTCATCACCCGGTCACCGGCCGGTCAATACGCCCGCGATCTCAACGAACTGGTGAACTATCCTTACGGATGCCTTGAACAGACCGTTTCCGCTGCATTTCCGCAACTCTACTTCGGCGACCTCCTGAAAATGATGAACCAGAAAGAGAAGTACACCCTCTACAGCCCAGCAGAAAACATCCGTGAAGCCATCCTGAAAATCGAAGGACTGCAGCAATACAACGGCGGACTGGCATACTGGCCCGGCAACCATGTTACCATCAACTGGTGGGCGACAGCCTATGCCGGCAACTTCCTTTACGAAGCCTCGAGGGCCGGATATGATGTGAACCAGAAAGTTACCGACAACATCATGCGGTATTTAACCGAGATGGTCAGGCAGAAAGGGACCACTGAGTACTTCTACCTGAACCAGGCCGGCACCTGGGAAAAGAAGAACCAGCCGCACCGGGAGATTTTCTACTCGCTTTATGTGCTGGCTCTTGCCGGCAGGCAACACCTGCCAACCATGAATTACTTCAAGGCCCGCGCGAACGAACTGAGCATCGACAGCCGTTACATGCTGGCCTGCGCTTATGCCTTGACCGGTGACAACCGCAGTTTCGTGAGTGTCTTACCCAAATCGTGGGACAACAGCACAACGCCGGCTGTGATGAGCGGAGGCAGCTTCAGCTCTCCAGTCCGCGACAGGGCCATCGCCCTCTATACCCTGGTATCGGCCGATCCCGACAATCCGCAGATTGCTCTGCTGGCCAGACAGGTGGGTGAAATGATCCGGCAGAACCCATGGCTGTCAACCCAGGAACGTGCCTTCGCAATGCTTTCGCTTGGTAAACTGGCCGGCATCAGCACAACCGCTAAAATTACCGCTTCCGTTGAGGTCAATGGCCGCAAAACTGCCTGCCAGGCTTTTGCCTTTTCCCACTTCAATATTGACCATACCCAATTCGCTGGTCGTAATGGAATGCATTTCTCGGTATACCTCCGGTCCTTCCGTGTTGGATTGCAGAATGCTGATCTGCAGGTTGATGTCCTGGCTGGGCA
>CALMDN010000411.1 GCA_937864935.1 uncultured Bacteroidales bacterium | reverse complement strand
AAACACCCTGATGCTGGCGATGAGCAGGGCATAATCCTGCAGCTGTATAATAACGAAGATAAAAGAATACAATACTGTAAGGATACCGGTAATCAGGCCGGTGAGCTTCCACGATTTCAGGATGGCACGGATGTACCCGGCAATCAGCAGCAGGGTAGCCAGCGCTGAACTGATGTAGGCCGGATTGAACAGGATATGCTCCGAAAGTGCCAGCAGGAGCGTGAAAAAGACAATGAGGGCGATACCGACCAGGATGTATTGTACCGGATGAATGAAGATCTTGTTCAGTACCTCTATAAAGAAAAACACCAGGAAGGTAAACCCGATAAAAAGAATGGCATAACGGATAGACCGGTGCGATTTCTGATAATTATCAACCGGCAGCAACAGATCAACCCCGAAGGCTGATTCGGTGGTGTTGTACCTGGCTCCGCTCCAGATCTGCGGAAAATTACGGTTCAGGTGAAGTACGTTCCAGTTGGCATTGAAACCAGCAGCGCTGATCTCGCGGGAATCTGGCAGAAAAGCCCCGTTGAAACTCGGGTTTGCCCAGCCTGAATGCATGGTGATGTCGGTTTCCTTTCCCATAGGGGTAAAATACAACAACTGACTGCCTTTCAGATCCAGCGAAAAACTGAACCGGTAAGTGAGGCTGTCGCTGTCTGAAACAATCACCCGGGCATTGATGCCGCTGTTTACCACATCGGTAGAAGACACACCGGGGTTAAAAGATACCTGCGCATCGTTCCACTGAAGGCTGATCTGCTTTTCAATTCCCCGCAGATCGGGAATCCCCAGCACAAATTCCGCTTTGTCAAACTGAATGTTCTGCGGCCTGAAGTCAAGGGCTCCAAAATCAAGTTTCTGAAACGTGCCTGAAAAATTGAGCTTTGAATCGTAAACCACGATTTCATAAATGCCCCGTTCGCGCTTCTGCGGACTTATTTCACCGGCAATATCAAGTTTATCAGGTAATATGTGGATATAATCCTTCACCTGAACCAGTCGCCCAGCAGAATCCTTTCCCACAGTTTCCCTCACATACCGGTAGTAAGGAATGGAGATAAAAGGTCCGGTGAGCGTCTGTTGTCCACCCCATTTCGAACTCACTTCCAGGATGGCCCTGCTTTGGGTTGACTCCCTTTCGCTGATCAGGCCGCTGATCATGAATGCCGGAATAAGCAGCAACAGGGCAATCATGACAATTGAGCCGATTTTCAGATAGATGTTGTGTTTCATAATATCAGGTTCCGCCTGGTTTGTCTGAAGTGAATTTAACAGCCAAGCCTTTTCAGGATTGCCGGCTGTCTGAACAGGGTGAAGGAGAGGAAGAATCAGAAATCATTGCAGTTTCCCTTACCCAATTCAAAGGTACATCTAAAAAGGCAGAAAAGAACAGTTTTCTGAAGCCGGATAAAAAATGTGGATAATCTGAAAAAGTGACCACAAAGATTTCTGATGCCATGAACTGATCCAACCTTTTTCCTTAAATTTGAAGATTGTTCTGCCTTCATGAGAAAGTTTATCAGCCTGTTGTTGGTATTATCCACGCTCCAGCTCACCTTTGATGAGACGCTTTCTCATTTTGATTTCTCAGGCAACATTGATCTGAAAGGAAATACTGCAACGGCAACCGCGAATTCCGGCCTTCAGAAGCTGCACGATCACCTCTGGTGTTTTAAGTTTCGAATCCATCCGGCACACCTGAAGGTTCATCACTATAAAGTCTTCATTTCCAATGACACAACAGCCGATCCCGGGTTCTCATTCAGAATCTGGCAACCTCCGAAATGTTAAGTCTTTGGAGACGAGGCACTTTACTCTCTCCCCGTGTAAGCATCATGTTTTGTTTTTTGCAGAAATAATCAAGTATTAACTGGCATTCTGGCTGATATATAGCCTGTTTATTTGCCACAAACATTTTTGTTATGAAAAGCGATTCGAAAACCTATGTGTGGGGGCTTCCCACAAGATTGTTTCACTGGCTGCTGGTGCTTTCACTGGCCGGCGCCTACGTTGCGGAAGAAAGCAACCTCACCGCCCATGTGGCCCTGGGCTATCTGGCCGGCATTCTGATGATTTTCCGGTTGATCTGGGGACTTGTCGGGCCTGAATACGTCAGATTCAGGGATTTTCCTGTCGGAGTAAGATCCATTAAGCAATTTCTGTCTGATATGCGCAATAACGGGCAAAAACATGCTGGCCACAACCCGGCAGCCTCCCTTGTTATGCTCGGTATCATGCTGATTGTGCTGATGGTAGTTTTTTCAGGTTTGATGACCCTCAGCCAGGAAGGCGGACAGGGTCTGTTTAAATCGGTAGCCATCCCTGCCGGCATCAGGTTTAAAGAAGTGCACGAGTTCTGGGTGCAGGTGCTGATTGCCCTCACCGTGCTTCACCTGGTCGGCCTGATTGTGGATACCATTCTCCACCCTCAGACCGGAACCCTGAAATCGATGTTCTCCGGGTATAAATCAGGAATCAGCGGAGAAAATGCCTCCATGAACGGTTTCCAGAAATTCTTTTCGTTTGTGTGGATTATTGCCCCGCTGGTGGCTTTTATCCTGACCATTACCGGCCCTCCGGTTTTGCTCAGTGAAGGGGAGGAGGAAGGTCAGTCAACCGAAACCACTATTTCGGAAGATGAAGCCCATGAACAGGAAGAGGAAAATGAGTAAATTCCGGTTCAGAACTGCACGCGCATGGAACAGGTAAAAGATGAAAAACAACGGGTAGCAGGCTGGTCGGTGATGGCAGCAATCCTCCTTACAGGGGGTAAGTTGTTGGTCGGCCTGCTAACCGGCAGCCTTGGAATACTCTCCGAAGCACTTCACTCGGGGCTTGATCTGGTGGCTGCCGTGATCACCTGGTTTGCAGTAAGGATATCCGACAAGCCCCCTGATAAGGATCATCCTTACGGACATGGTAAAATAGAAAATCTGTCAGCACTCATTGAATCACTGCTTTTACTCATCACCTGTGGATGGATTATCTACGAAGCCACCAGCAGGCTTATTTCAGGCCAGACCCACCTGGAAGTGACTCTGTGGAGCTATCTTGTGGTCGGGGTATCCATCATCATCGACATTTCGCGGTCAAGGGCCCTGATGCGGGTAGCACGGAAACACAACAGCCAGGCCCTGGAAG
>CALMDN010000410.1 GCA_937864935.1 uncultured Bacteroidales bacterium | reverse complement strand
CCTGAAGTGGTGGTATAAGTTCCGTTTTCACCATCAGCTGCAACAGTTGCATCGGCAATGGGTACACCAAAACCGTTGGTTACATAACCCTGTACAATACCAGTAGGAAGAATTCCGGAAGGTACGATGGTTATCTGAAGGTTAGGTCTGGTTGCCTGAACAGTTCCGGCAGCCAGTGCACACCCGGCAGCACCGTCGGTATGCTGGTGTATAACCACATTGGCTGCGGCAGTTCCATTAACGGTAGAGTTACCGCTCCAGGCAGCATTGTCGAAACAGATATTAACGAGAAGCGACGAAGTACCGTCCCAGTCGAAGGGGGTAGCCAGGGTAAATACCTGCCAGCCTGTTGCTGCAACAGTGTAAGTACCACTGTATGTATTGGTCCATCCGGAAGATACAAATGAAGAAAGTGTGGTTCCGGAATAATTCTGCATATCAATACTGAAACCGTTCATTGCCGGACCTCCGATTGAGGCCACGTTCAGAGCAATCTCAGTAATTTCACCCGGTAATCCGCCGGCAGCAAGAATTTCAGCAGCTGTATAAAGCATCTGTGTTCTTGCATCTTGGTAAAGGGTGTAGAAGGGGTAACTGGTAGTAGTTGTTCCTGTTCCGACCTGAATTGTTAAAGGAGGAGGAGGAGGAGGAGCTGTATTGATGGTCAGCTGGATATTGGGCCTGCTGGTCTGAACAGCACCGGCGGCAAGTGAACAGCCTGCAGCACCATCGGTGTGCTGATGCCATACTTTACCGGTGGCAGCTGTAGCATAAACATAGGAATTGCCGCTCCAGCCAGCGTTGTCCCAACAGATGTTCATGAGCAGGTTGGAAGTTCCATCCCATGCGAACGGGGTGTTGAGGGTAACAGTTTGCCAACCTGTAGCAGGAACAGTGTATGAACCAGAATAAACATTGGTCCATCCACCGCCCTCAAAAGCAGCCAGGGTACTTCCTGAATAATTCTGCATGTCGATGCTGAAACCACTCATTGCGGGTGATCCGACTGTCTGCACATTAAATGCGATGGAGGTAATGGTACCGGCAGCACCGCCCCCGGCAAGAATTTCAGCTGCATCGTAAATAATCTGAGTTCTGGAATCCTCGTAAAGAGTGTAGTAAGGATAACCTACTGTGGTGGTTCCCGTACCGATTTCGACGGTAACCTGCGCAGCGAGGTTCAGACTGAAGCAAAGCGCAATGAGTGTAAACAGCCAGGTGCGCCAGCCTTTTCTTTTTGTAGTTTTTAGCATAATGTAAATTTTTAGGTAAAACATCAAAGCATATTCTGCATTGTATTCTTTCATTGGTCACACGGACTCTGTGTGTGGGATCATATTCTTCATTATCGGATTCTTCAGGTAATAGTTCAGGCTGCTTATCCCCGGCAATACCTCCTTTCTTTTCTTTCTGAATGCGTTATACAATGAATTATTATGGTATGTGAATTAAATTCGAAATTCTTTGAAATTCCTGAGAATGAAATCAGCCCTCTGAAAAGTTGCTTCAGGGTGGCAGAAACATATGCAGACAGATACCGGCGACTCCCGGTAATCAGGTTAAAATCATTTAAAAGTGAGGAGAGGGTAATCTTATAAAGGGAAGAAGGTAAATAAACAGAAACAGGCTTGTTAATAAATAACAAACCCACAGGCACTAACCGGAATCCTGAACCGGACAGGCTTGATCCGATGTACTTTTTACTCATGACCTTAAAATTATCATTTTGAATTTCCCGGGGAAGGGGTTCAAAATGAATTGGTTAAGCAAAAAAAGCGATCAATCAACTGTAATCTGTATACGAGTTTATCAATCAACCACACGACTCCACCATTCAAGTGCAGGATCCTGAGGCTATTGATAGCGTTTAGTTAGTTCAATACCAGGCAAATAATCGTATTACTTCAATTAAATTTTCCGGCACAGACCACTTGTACTGCGCGAAGATATAACAATAGACAATTAAATCATAGCTTACCCCTACTCAACATTGAAAAAAAAATAAGATTTTTTAAGAATCCCCTGATGTCTGTCCACTTCTGAAGAGGCAAAAATTAAAAAAGGGGCCCGTTGCCGGGCCCCTTTCATGTAGTTCGAATTAACGATTATTTGGTAACAACAACTTTTTTGGTGAAGCTTTCGCCTGCGCTGGTGATGAATTTCACCAGGTAAGCTCCGCTTTCGTAGTTGCGTACATTCAGCTGAATGGTCTGAGCCTTGGTAATATTCTGCTCATAAACAACCTGACCAACATAGTTGTAAACAACTACCTGGCTAACGTCATT
>CALMDN010000409.1 GCA_937864935.1 uncultured Bacteroidales bacterium | reverse complement strand
TGTTTGCAGGATTTATGATCATTCTGAATATTCAGAAAAAACAGAACTCCATCCTGATCAACTCAGGGATTGAGCAGCAAAGCGCGATATTAAAAACAGCTGTTGAGGCCAAATCCGACCTGGTCTACCGTACACTTTACGATTATACCTACTGGGATGATCTGATCAATTATTTGAATCAACCCGACACAACCTGGGCAAACGATAATTTATACACGCTTTTCAGTTCCTTCCATGTCAATGCCGTATGGATGTACAAGCTCGACATGACTGCAGTATTCGAAGAAACACGCTTAGATTCAGTCCGGCAAATACAAGCCCCGGTTTATAAAGGGGTCTTTCCTTTACTGTACAAAACAACTTTAATCAAATATTATCAATCTACTGCGCAGGGTATGCTTGAAATCCACGGAGCTACCATGCATCCCTCAAACGATGAAAGCCGCAAACTACCACCACAAGGATATTTCTTTATGGCAAAGCAGCTCGACAATGCCTACATTACTGAACTTGAAAACCTTACTGGCGGAACAATCACGCTTACAACGCACTCCCCCGAACCCGTAAGATTACAAGGGAATAGAATCACTACCTACTACCCACTCAATGACTGGCAAGGAAAAACCGTTGCATGGTTTGAGTTAAGCCGTGAATATAATTTTTTAACAGTCTTTCACCGGCTCTCGGACATCACCATCTGGTTTCTGGCTATTCTCATCTTTGTTATCCTTGCAATTTTCTTCATCTCTTTTGATTTTCTGGTAAAGAAACCCCTGGGAGTAATTTCTCAGGCGCTGTTTACCAAAAGCAGCGATGACAGGTTGAAGCTGAAGAGCCTGAAAAGTGAATTTAAGAAAATAGGGTTGTTGATAGATGCGTATTTTAAACAACAGGAAGCACTGGAAACCGAAATTGAAGTACGTAAAAAAACTGAAGCACAGAAAGAGAAACTGATTGCTGAGCTGGACAGTGCCAACCGCGAACTGAAAGACTTTGCCTATATTGTTTCGCACGACCTGAAAGCTCCTTTGAGGGCAATCGGATCCATCTCACAATGGATTCATACCGATTATGCCGATAAACTGGATGAAGATGGTAAAATGCAGCTCGACCTGTTGCTTAGCCGTGTTCACCGTATGCAGAATCTGATCGAAGGGGTGCTTGCTTACTCCAGGGTAACCAGGGTGAAAGAGGAAAAAGAGCAGGTTGATCTGAATAAACTGGTTAAAGAGGCCATTGAAATGGTTTCAGCTCCGGCAAATCTTGTAATTAAAGCAGATCAGAACCTGCCAACTGTTTTATACGGACCAACCCGCCTGCTTCAGGTTTTTGAGAACCTGATCAGCAATGCTATAAAATACAATGACAAGGAAATAGGTGAAATAAATATCCGCTGTGCCGATGCAGGTCATGTATGGTCAATTTCAATAGCTGACAACGGGCCCGGTATCGAGGAGAAATATTTCGAAAAAATATTCCAGATATTCCAGACCCTGAAGTCAAGGGATGAATATGAAAGCACCGGCATCGGACTAACAATTGTTAAAAAGATTGTTGAGGCCAATGGTGGAACCATTCAGGTTGATTCAACTCCTGGAGAAGGAGCAAGATTTACTTTTACAATTCCTAAATAAACAAACTGATTGAAATGATACAGAATAAACCCATATTACTGGTTGAGGACGATATGATCGATGCCATGACCGTGAAACGTGCACTGAAGGAACTGAATGTCATTAACCCGGTGATTAACGTTGAAAACGGTGAAGAAGCACTGGAGTACCTTCGGAAGAGCGATACCGTGATGCCGGGCATCATACTGCTCGATCTCAACATGCCACGCATGAATGGAGTTGAATTTCTGCGCATTGCGAAAAAAGACGAGAAACTGAAGCAATTGCCGGTAGTAATTCTGACCACCTCGCTTGAAGAAGTAGACCGCATCGACACCTTTAGCCTGGGAGTAGCCGGATATATGGTAAAACCCGTCGACTACAAACAATTTGTGGAAGTAGTTAAAGCCATTAAAATGTATTGGTCTCTGAGTGAATTGCCATAATCCCGGAGGTAAATTACCATGGAAAAGAAGAGAATAAAAATTCTCTATATTGAAGATGATCTGGTTGACCAGATGGCTTTTAAACGCCTGGTCAGGGAGCAGGAACTGACCTATGATGTCACACTTGCCAACTCTGTAAAAACCGGGCGCGAAGCATTCAGAAACGGGGAGTTTGATATTGTGATTTCCGACTTCCTGCTGGGTGATGGAACTTCCTTTGAATACCTTCCCGAAATTATCCAGGCAGGTACACCGGTTATACTGGTAACTGGCACCGGCGATGAAGATGTGGCGGTGAAAGCCATTAAGATGGGAGCCAGCGACTATGTGATCAAAGATGTTGAATTTGGTCACATGAAAATGCTTCCGTTGATTGTTGAAAGCTCACTTCGCAACAAGCTTTCCGACGAGAAAATCAAAAAGCTGAGCTTGGCCGTTGAACAAAGCCCGAGTATGCTCATCATTACCGATAAAAACGGACTAATCGAATATACCAACCCCAGTGTTACCGATATTACCGGGCATGAGCCGGAAGTATTCAAAGGAACAGACCTGTTTGAACAACATTTAACACATAACCCGCCTGAAATGGTGGATGAGATCAGGCGCTCGCTGAGCAAAGGTGAGCGTTGGCACGGGAATACCTGCCATACCAAAAAATCAGGCGAAACCCTGTGGGAATCAACTACCATTTCACCAATCTACAACAACGACGGCCACCTGACAGGCTTTATCAAAGTGGCTGAAGACATTACTGAGAAAAAGAAGGCAGAAGAAGCCATCAGAAAATATTCCGAAGAATTGCGGGAAAGCAATGCCAGTAAAGACAAAATGTTTTCTATCATTGCACACGACCTCAGAACCCCTTTTAACGGGCTGCTTTCCTTTTCCGATATCCTTTCTACCGATTATGATTCGCTGAGCAAAGATGAAGTACTTGAATATATTGATGTAATCAGGGATTTAAGCCGCAAC
The DNA here is from genome assembly GCA_937864935.1 of uncultured Bacteroidales bacterium. GTDB lineage: Bacteria > Bacteroidota > Bacteroidia > Bacteroidales > Lentimicrobiaceae > Lentimicrobium. The sequence continues at coordinate 10,168 of CALMDN010000409.1, read as the reverse complement.
ACATTCAACCTGCTTGAGAAACTTCTGCAGTGGTCAAGATTGCAAACCGGGCGCATGGAGTTTAAACCGGTAAATATTCCATTTCAGGAAATTGCCGATAATGTTACAGACTTGCTCAAGGCCAATGCCACCGGGAAAGGGCTCAGCCTTTCAGCTGAATCAGAACCGGGGCTTGTTGTTTTTGGGGACCCGAATATGCTGAATGCAGTCACCCGCAACCTTGCTTCCAACGCCATTAAATTTACTCCTGAAAACGGGACCGTTACCATCAGCGCCCGCACAATACACGGCAATCAGGCTGAAATCGTGATCGCTGATACCGGGGTCGGGATCAAAAGCGAAGATCTGAAGAAACTTTTCAGTATCGATGCCCAACATTCCACAAAAGGGACCAAAGGAGAAACCGGAACAGGTCTGGGACTTCTTTTGTGCAAGGAATTCGTTGAACTCAACGGGGGCAAGATCAGTATTGAAAGTGAGCCCGGTAAGGGAAGCCGGTTTATTTTTACAGTGCCGCTCGCGAAACAGTAAACGCTATCCTGAGACTACCCTGAATCAGCAAATCCGGAAATCTGTTATTGACTATATAGACACCGGAGGTGAAGCAACCCTGTTATCACCCTTATGCCATTTATTCTTTACAATATAATATATTCATATATTTGCATACGTTAAACTGCTCTGGGGTGATGAAAATCCAGCAGGCAAGCCGCTAAATCTTAACAATAATTTAACAAAACCGGTATTTTATTGTTATTAAGTGGTCAAGTCTGAAAACGCTTTGGTCATTTCAGTCCAATTCTTTGATAATTAATATATGATTAAGAAAGTTCTGGTTGCCAACCGCGGCGAGATTGCGGTTCGGATCATGCGCTCATGTCGTGAAATGGGAATTCCTACCGTTGCTGTGTATTCAGATGCCGATCGTTCGGCCATGCATGTGCGCTATGCTGATGAGGCCTGGCACATTGGCCCCGCGCCATCTGTTGAGAGTTATCTCAACATCGACAAAATCATCCAGGTAGCAAAACTATCGAAAGTCGATGCCATTCATCCGGGCTATGGCTTTCTGTCGGAAAATGCAACCTTTTCGGAAAGGTGCCGCCAGGAAGGCATAGAGTTTATCGGCCCCAATGCCGATGCCATCCGGCAGATGGGAGATAAAATTACCGCCCGCAAAACCATGATTGCAGCGGGGGTTCCTGTTGTTCCGGGCACGGTTGACAAAATCACCGATTACGAAGAAGCCCTGAAAACAATCCGTGAAATCGGCCTGCCGGTGATGATCAAGGCATCGGCCGGTGGTGGCGGAAAAGGGATGAGGCTGGTAAAACAGGAGAGTGAAATTGAAAGTTCACTCCGTGGAGCCCGTTCAGAAGCAGCCTCGGCTTTTGGCGATGATGCCGTATACATTGAAAAATACATTGAGTCACCGCACCATATAGAATTTCAGATTCTGGCCGATAAACACGGCAATGCCGTTCATCTTTTCGAACGTGAGTGTTCGGTGCAGCGCCGCCATCAGAAAGTGGTGGAAGAAACCCCTTCACCCCTGCTCACCCCTGAGGTTCGTGCAGAAATGGGAGCCCATGCGGTTGCAGCGGCCAAAGCCTGTAACTATCATGGCGCCGGCACCATTGAGTTTATTGCTGACGATAACCTCAACTACTACTTTCTCGAAATGAATACCCGTCTGCAGGTAGAACATCCCATTACCGAACGTGTGGTAGGCGTCGACCTGGTGAAGGAAATGATCAACATTGCACAGGGTCAGGTATTGCCGTTCAAACAGGAAGATCTGCGCCAGAGCGGTCACGCCATTGAATGCCGCATCTATGCCGAAGATCCCGACCGTAACTTCATGCCAAGCCCGGGAACCATCCGTCATATTTCCGAGCCGCTCGGCCTGGGTGTACGTCACGATGGATATGTTTACGAAGGTTACACCATCCCCATCTACTACGATCCCATGATTTCGAAACTGATTGTCTGGGACAAAAACAGGGCCGATGCCATTGAGCGTATGCGTCGTGCGCTGCACGAATACAAAATTACCGGTGTAAAAACCTCCATTCCTTTCCTGGCCCGTATCATGGAAGCCCCAGCCTTCAGGTCAGGAAAATACAACACCCACTTTATAGAAGAAAACAAAGATTTCCTCTTCAGTCCGCACGACTGCGATGGAATCTGCGAAGACATCGCCCTGATTGCTGCGTATCTTGAGCATCAGCACAAACTGGAACAGTTAAAAACAAAGGAACCATCAGGGAAAGCAACAACCAACCGCTGGAAAGATCCCCAGCGACCTGCTTACATTTAAAATCGTTTTTATGGCTTTGGATATCAAAATTGACGGGCGCTTAGCCCGGGTTTCAGAATTGAAACGCGACAATCATCAGTACACCATCAAGGTAGATGACGACATCTACGAAATTGATGCCCTGAAAGTTGGTGAAGGCATATATTCACTGATTTACAAAGGAAAATCCTACAACATCGAAATGATTGACAACGGATCGCCGAGGCATTACACAGTGAATTCATTTCACAATTCCTACGAAGTTGAAATCATTGATGCCCAGACACGCTACAGACTCAGCCGTTCCAAAGGAGGGGCAGCCGACAGCGGGAACACCATTACTTCACCAATGCCGGGTAAAGTGGTGAAAATTCCGGTTTCGGCGGGTGAGCAGGTAACTGCCGGTCAAACCCTGATCATTGTTTCGGCCATGAAGATGGAAAGTGAGTTCAAGGCAAAGACCAACGGCACTGTCAAATCAATTCATACAGCGGAAGGCGACACCATCGATGCCAATAAAGTGCTGGTGGTGATTGAACCTGATGCAGAGTAAACGATAATTCCAATCTTATTAAACGATTTTATGTCAAATCTTGAAGAAATTTACCGCAGGTTAGAAGAGCGTAACCGCCAGGCTGAACTGGGCGGTGGACAGGAACGCATTGAGAAGCTGCACCGTACCGGCAGAAAAACTGCCCGTGAAAGAATTGAGATGCTGCTCGATCCGGGCACTTTTGTTGAATTCGACCGTTTTGTTGTACACAGGGCGCGTGACTTCGACATGGAGAAGACCCTGATTTCGGGCGATGGCGTAGTAAGCGGCCATGGAAAAATTGATGGCAGGCTGGTGTATGTTTTTGCTCAGGATTTCACCGTCTTTGGCGGAACCCTCAGCCGGGCCAATGCCGACAAGGTGATCAAAATCATGGACCTTGCCCTGAAAATGGGGGCCCCGGTGATCGGCCTCAACGACTCGGGCGGTGCCCGCATTCAGGAAGGGGTGGAAAGCCTTGCCGGGTACGCCGACATCTTCTACCGCAACGTTATGAGCAGTGGCGTTATACCCCAGATCTCAGCCATCCTGGGCGCCTGTGCCGGCGGTGCAGTCTACAGTCCGGCCATCACCGATTTCATTCTGATGACCAAAGATACCAGCTATATGTTCGTAACCGGTCCGGATGTCATCAAGACCGTTACCCACGAAGAGGTAAGTAAGGAAGACCTGGGCGGCGCCATGACGCACAATGCCAAGAGCGGTGTGGCCCATCTGATTGCCGATGATGACGAGCAGGCGATGATGATGATCAGGGAACTGATGAGTTTTCTGCCATCCAACAACATGGAGGAACCCCCTTCCATTACTTCAACCGATGATCCCAACCGCGAAGATGAAAAACTTCAGGAAATCGTTCCTTTTGATCCGAACAAGCCCTACGACATGAACGAGATCATCCACAGTGTGGTGGATGATGGCAACTTCATGCAGATTATGCCCCATTATGCCCAGAACATCATTACCGGTTTTGGTCGTCTGAAAGGGAAACCGGTTGGCGTGGTTGCCAATCAGCCCGCTTTTCTGGCCGGCGTTCTCGACATCAACAGTTCGGTGAAAGCGGCCAGGTTCGTACGATTCTGCGATGCCTTCAACATTCCCATCATCACCTTTGTTGATGTTCCCGGCTTCCTTCCCGGCACAGCCCAGGAATTCGGCGGAATCATCAAGCATGGCGCCAAACTGCTTTATGCTTATGCAGAAGCAACCGTTGCGAAAATCACTGTGATCACCCGCAAGGCTTACGGCGGAGCTTACGATGTGATGTCGAGCAAGCACATCGGTGCCGATGTGAATTTTGCCTGGCCCACAGCAGAAATTGCGGTGATGGGTGCCGAAGGTGCCGTTAACATCATCTTCCGTGATAAACTCACCGACGAAGACAAGGCCCAGGCAGTCAAAGAATACCGTGAAGTGTTTGCCAGCCCATACAAGGCTGCCGAGCAGGGCTACATTGATGAGATCATTTATCCGAAGCACACCCGCCGCAAGCTGATTCAGGCCCTGGAAATGTGTTCCAACAAGCGCAAAAGCAATCCTCCGCGCAAACACGGAAATATTCCCTTATAAAACCAGGGTGTACAACCTGTCCGGGGTTCTGCAAAACCCCGGAAACGGCTCTGAACATTCATTGAAAGCGGACTTTGAAGTCCGCTTTCTCCGTGTATATCAATACCCGGAAACAAGCCAACTGCCGGATTATAATGGCGGATATTGCCAGCAATAAACACACAGAAACCAGGGCTGTCAGAATCACCGGATTTCCCTAAATTTGCGGCTTATCAGAAACCTGACCTTATGAGTGAGAAGTTTTCCCCTACCCGCTACCAGTTAAAATCGCTGGCAACCGGGGCATTGTTTGAAGACACCGGATGGATGCTTGATGCGCCGGGTGAAACACAACCGGCATTAATCAGGGCGATGTACGAACACAGGCAGCTGCACCTGAAGGGCAATGAGCAGGGGTTCTACCGGTTTGCCGACTGGCTTCCGCTCAACCGCACGCTGGAAGGTTCGTCTGCACCGGTCACCTACAAAAGCAAAGGCCTGGCCAATGCCCTCGGATTAAGAAATTTATGGATTACCTTCAGTGGTTACTGGCCCGAAAGGGGCGCTGCAATGACCACCTGTTCTTTTAAAGAAACCGAAGCCTATTCAGTATGCGGACGCATGACGGGTTCCAACAACCAGGTGCTGGTTGTAGCTTCTGCCGGAAATACGGCCAGGGCATTTGCCAAGGTTTGTTCCGATAATTACATCCCCCTGCTGCTTTGTGTACCGCACGATTACATCAATGCACTATGGTTCGACAAGCCGTTGAATGACTGCGTCAGACTGGCGGTAACAGACTTCGGGAGCGACTATTTCGATGCCATACACTTATCCAACCTGGCTACACAGTGTGAGGGATATCTGGCTGAAGGCGGGGCGAAAAATGTAGCCCGCCGCGATGGTATGGGCACGACTACCCTTTCGGCAGTAACGGAGATTGGTCGCATTCCGGACTATTATTTTCAGGCAGTTGGTAGCGGAACCGGTGCAATTGCAGCCTGGGAAGCCAACCTGAGGCTGCTGGAAGACGGCCGGTTCGGAAGCAACAAAATGAAACTGATGGTATCACAGAATGCCCCGTTTCTACCTATCTACGATGCCTGGAAAGCCGGATCACGTGCCATGCTACCTTATGACGATGACCTCGCCAGGGAGCATGTGACCGAAATCGACGCCAAGGTACTGTCGAACCGCAAACCACCCTATCCGATCATCGGGGGGCTTTATGATGCCCTTAGCGACACCGGTGGTGATGTGCTGAAAGCCACCAACCGGGAGGCACGGTCGGCCAAAGCCCTCTTCTCCGATACCGAGGGCATTGACATCTATGCTGCCTCAGCCATTGCCACAGCATCCCTGATAAACGCGGTAAACACGGGCTCAGTGGAAAAGGATGCCCTGATTATGCTGAACATTACAGGCGGCGGCGAGGAGTTGTTTAAAAAAGAACACAGCCTCTTCTACCTTGAACCTCATCTGAAATTTAGTGTAACCCCCTCAGCAGAAGAGGTAAAGCAAAAACTCGGAAACCTGCACTGGTAAAAACCTGCGTTATGCAATGCTGAATACTGTTATCTACTGAGGTGTGAGCAGTTCTTTCAGGCTCAGCATATTCCGGTAGAACACCTTTTTTATTACCGGATCCTGCACGCAGCGCGGGAAAGCAGGAGGGTCTTCAGACCGTGCGATGAACACCATGCGGGTCAGGCTGGGTTTCACCTCAAAAAGCTCCCAGCTGGCTTTGTAATGGGTAAGACGTTCAACTCCTCTGGCAGGAGGGTAACCCTCATCGCTGCTCTGCATCCTGAGAAAGACCTTATCTCTCTTTGCACTGTATGTCAGGGTATTGAGCGTAATGATTTCGCGATCGTTGAATGGCCAGGGAAGTCCATACAACATATAGGTATACCATTTTTCGGCATGGTCCCGATGGAGAATCATGGATTTTTTGATGCCCGACATCCAGGTGCCGATGAGCTGAACATCGGTGATCATTTTCAGCGATTTTTCCATAGAACTATGCACCATGATCTCCGCTTTGCGCTCCCTAACCCTTACATTTTCAGAGACATCAACCCAACGGTAGTATATTTTGACCCCTTCTGCGTTCTCCAGAAGTTCCCAGGCCTGCTCATTTCCTGTATCTGCGGTTTTGTCAGTCACATTCCCGGCTGAGGATGCCAGCAGGGTAAGCGATGCCAAAAAAAGTAACCTGGAAACAATGAGGACACCTGATGTGTTAACCATGTAAATCGTTTATAATGACAAAGATATAAAAGCGTTTTTACAAAACCAAAATTCCTGCAGAAAGGTGCTTCCCGGACTGGTCCCGATTCACGCGGGAAAGAGTGGATGGCTGCGTGGTGATTGTAATGCGGGAATAATTACTTTTGCTGCATGATAGCCATCGACAATACGCTCAATTCAGATGATCTGCACAAGGTTTGCTTCGTTTGTAACCTTGAAAAATGCAAAGGGGCCTGTTGTGTGGAAGGTGATGCCGGTGCACCGCTGGAGGAACACGAGATTTCGGAACTCGAGGACAACCTGGATTACATCAAGCCATTTATGCTTCCCCGGGGGATAGAAGCAGTGGATGAACTGGGTGTTTTCGACTACGATGCCCACGGACATTATGTAACGCCCCTGGTGAACGGGGCTGAGTGTGCCTTTGTTGTCTTTACCACCGAGGGGATTGCCAGCTGCGCCATAGAGCAGGCATGGCAGGCCAGGAAGTCGAAGTTCAGAAAACCGGTATCCTGCCATCTGTATCCTGTAAGAATCAGCCGTTACAACGATTTTGAAGCCGTTAACTATCATCAGTGGCACATCTGTAAGCCGGCTCTGGAGTTGGGAAAACAGCTGGAAGTGCCCATGTACCGGTTTCTTAAAGATTCGCTGATCAGAAAATATGGCAGCGAATGGTACGATAAACTCTGTAAAGCCATTGAACAGGGAGGGAAGTAATCTCCTGAAATAACAAACCCCGCATTCATGTATCTGACTGTGAGGCATTGCCAATCAGAAAAGGCAGAAAATCATGATAATTTTCTGCCTTTTGTAATAAAGTCAACCTCAGGTACTATGCAATCGGGGCCACAACCTTGGCGGCTGCCATCGTTTCAAGTTCCTTATCGATATGGAACATACCGGCTTTGTCTTCACCCACAAGGTTCATTTTATCCAGAATGCCATGAACGGTACTCTCTTCTTCAATCTGCTCGTTGATATACCACTGCAGGAAACTTCCGGTGGTATAATCCTTTTCCTTAAGGGCGACTTCATAGAGCTTGTTGATGGAATCGGTGATGAATTCCTCGTGGCTCATCACATGCTTGAATACATCAAGCAGTGATTTATATTTTGAAGCAGGCACTTCCAGAGCCGATAGAATGGCATAACCTCCACGATCGTTGAGGTATTTAATGAACTTGAGCATGTGCATACGCTCTTCATCAGACTGTTTGTAAAGGAAATCAGCCGCACCGCGGTATCCCTTTGTTTCACACCATGAAGCCATAGCCATGTAAATTCTCGAAGAATGCTCTTCGTTCTTAATCTGGTTAACGATGGCTTCTTCTACTTTTTTTGAGATCATGTTCAGATTTTTTAACCATTGATTAAACAAAAATATCTGCTTAAAGTTTCTTCATCAGCTGTTCTTCAATGCTTCAGCGCCACCGACGATTTCAAGAATCTCTTTGGTAATGGCGGCCTGACGGGCATTGTTGTAGGTAAGTTTCAACTCCTTTAAAAGCTCCGATGCATTGTCGGTAGCCTGTGACATGGCTGTCATCCGTGCACCCAGTTCTGAAGCCCAGGAGTCCAGAACAGCTTTGTAAACCTGCGTTTTCAGGATTTCCGGCACAAGATGTTCAAGGATTTCCTGCTTCGAAGGATCAAAAATGTAGTCGGGAACACCGGAAGCTTTGCCTTCCGATTCGGCGGGAGGTTCGATCGGCAGAAACTGTTCGGTGATCAGTTTTTGGGTAACTGCATTCTTAAACTGATGGTAAACAAACTGAATCTTATCAAACTTGCCATCCTGAAACAGTTCCATGAGCTTTTCAGCAATCGCCGAAGTATTGCTGAATGTCAGGTCGTCAAAAAGATTGTCGTGACTGGAAAGGATGTTAAAATTCTGGCGCTGAAAGTACTCTGTTGCTTTACGACCGATGGTAATCAGGCTGAGGTCTGAGGTTTTTCCCGGTTTACCATAAGCAGCTGCAATGGAGCTAACCTGTTTGATTACATTGGAATTGAAAGCTCCGCAAAGACCGCGGTTCGATGAAAGCACAACCAGCAGCAGCCTGTTGCCATGGCGCACTGTGGTGAAACCTCCCGATTCAAATCCATCAGATCCTGCGCTCAGTTCCTGAAGCATCTGCTTCTGTTTTTGGGCAAACGGCCGAAGCTGAAGAATGCCGGTCTGCGCTTTACGCAGCTTTGATGCAGCGACCATTTTCATGGCACTGGTGATCTGCTGTGTCGATTTAACCGACATTATTCTGGTTCTGACTTCCTTCAGGCTTGCCATATCGGTAACGTTGTTATGTTAAGCTTCATATTTCTTTCCCAGATCGAGCGCCACAGCTTCGAGTTCCTTTTCAATTTCCGGGGTGTAATTACCCTTGCGGATGAGTTCGAGCAGTTCGGGTTTGGTATCTGACAGACGGTGGAGGAATTCCGTTTCAAAATCATGCACCTTTTTTACAGGAATTCTCTGCAACAATCCTTTCGATCCGCAATAGATAATGGCAACCTGCTGCTCAACGCTCATGGGTGAATACTGGGGCTGTTTGAGGATTTCAACATTGCGTGCTCCCTTGTCGAGAATTGATTTTGTAACCGAATCAAGGTCAGATCCGAATTTCGAAAATGCCTCCAGTTCGCGGTATTGGGCCTGGTCGAGTTTCAGGGTACCGGCAACTTTCTTCATTGATTTGATCTGTGCATTTCCTCCTACCCGCGAAACAGAGATTCCTACATTGATGGCGGGCCGGATTCCTGAGTTGAACAGGTTGGTTTCGAGAAATATCTGACCATCGGTAATGGAAATCACATTGGTCGGGATATAGGCTGATACGTCACCGGCCTGGGTTTCGATGATTGGCAGGGCTGTAAGAGACCACCCTCCTTTAACTTTGGATTTAAGTGTCTCCGGCAGGTCGTTCATGCGGGCAGCAATTTCGTCGGAAGCGATGATCTTGGCAGCGCGCTCAAGTAAGCGTGAATGCAGATAAAATACATCCCCCGGATAAGCTTCACGTCCGGGAGGACGGCGCAACAGCAGTGACACTTCGCGGTATGCTACAGCCTGTTTCGAAAGATCGTCATAAATAATCAGTGCAGGACGTCCTGTATCGCGGAAATACTCTCCGATGGCAGCACCGGCAAACGGGGCATAAAACTGCATGGCAGCAGGATCACCGGCGGTAGCAGCCACGATGACAGTATAACTCATGGCTCCCTTTTCCTCGAGGGTCTGTACGATATTGGCAACGGTACTTCCTTTTTGTCCAACAGCGACATAAATGCAGTATACAGGCTGGCCTTTGTCGAAAAATTCTTTCTGGTTGATGATGGTATCAATGGCAATGGCGGTTTTCCCGGTCTGACGGTCTCCGATGATCAGCTCACGCTGACCGCGTCCGATCGGGATCATGGAGTCAATGGCCTTGATTCCGGTCTGCAGGGGTTCATTTACCGGCTGTCTGAAGATAACACCGCGAGCCGTGCGCTCCAGGGGCATATCAAAGGATTCT
>CALMDN010000408.1 GCA_937864935.1 uncultured Bacteroidales bacterium | reverse complement strand
TGTCGTACCCGATACCGGTAGTGCTGAAAGAGATAGTACGCTCAACGGCCCCGTTTGACCAAAGGTAGGAAGACCCGGGATTGCCTGCATCGAGTGTCACTGTGTCATACAGACAAACCGTGGTGTCTGGAGGGCCCAATAAAACCATGGGGTCAGGATAAATTGAAACCGGGGTACTGCCTGTGGTCGTATTGAACTCATCGGTTACAGTAACGCTGTAAACAGTATTGACTACCGGAAAGACTACCGGATTAGCATATGCCGAGGTAAACCCGGGAGGGTCGGCGCTCCATGCGTAAGTATAATGACCTACATTGCCTCCGCCTGCGGCTGCATGCAGAACGGTTGAGTCGCCTCTGCAAATAGAAGGGGGCGTTGCTACCGGACTGACATTCAATGCATTTCCTGTGACCTCAACCGTGACTGAGGCTGGGTTGGCGCTACTACAGCCCGTTTCAAGGTCGGTCACCAGGAGTGAATAGATTGTAGTGGCCGTGAGGTTTACCGTTTGCGGATTCCTCACACCGGCGTTGATCAGCTTGCCGGCCGGGCTCCAACTGTAGAAGATACTGTTGCTGCCGTTCTGAACGGAACCACTGAGGAAGGTGTAGGTGCCAAACGGAATGGACAGGTTGGTGCCTGCGTTGGCTTCCGGAAGCTGTATTACGGTAACAGTCACCGCAGCGGTCACCGTGTTGTATCCGTCGAAAGCCGAAACCTGGTAGGTGGAGGTAACCCCAGGGGCTACCGTCGGATTCGGAAGTGTACTGCTGAAACCGTTCGGGCCGGTCCACTGGTAAGTGTAATTCCCTGCTCCGCCTGCGCCGATGGCCTGAAGTTCGGTCGTCGCCCCGTAGCAAATGGTTTCGGGGGTGGCTATCGCGTTGACCGCCAGGGCCCCGCCCGCAATATTGACCGTTACATTATCCGTTGCCTGGCAATTCACTGAATCGTCAGTGATCCTCAGGGTAAATACCTGTGTGCTGAAGAGATTGACGGTCAGAGGATTCTGTACACTGTCGTTGATCAGCTTGGAAGATGGGCTCCATTTGTAGCGATAGGACCCGCTCCCGCCGGAGGCGTGCCCGTGAAGCTGGGTGGATACACCGTTCATGATCGTAGTGTCATTCCCGGCATGGGCCGATGGCTGGAACACATGGACATTTGTCACCGAGGTATCGCTGCTGGGCTGACCACCCACGATGATGCTGAGGTAATAATTGCCTGAGTTTGCCGGTGTGGCATTTGGAATCGAAGGATTTTGCAATGAAGATGTGAACCCCGCCGGCCCCCACCATTGGTAGGTGGCACCCATTACGGACTGTGCTGAAAATTGCAGGGTTTGTCCTGTGCAAATGGGGCTATTGCTGGCGCAGGCCGGGGGAAGGATGGAGCAGTCGGTGGTACCCGTGCCACCGGTCTGCTGAAAAATAATGTTACAGGGTTGATTCGAGAAGTTGGTGATCACCAGCATATAATACTGGCCTGTTTGACCATTGGGAATATTGCAGGTTTCGTAGGACAGGGTTGAGTAGCTGCATGAAACAATTTTACTGGAGGTGAGCAGTCCGCAGCACTCCTGAGAGGGAAAAGGCCCCCAGCAGCAAAAATCGATATCCTTGGAAGGCTCGCTGTGCATCTGGATGATGATGTTCCCCGGGTTGGCGACTTTCATATAGTACCAGGCCGGGTTCGGTCGGGTGGTTAAACACCCGTAACTCGGACCGGGTTGCCCGGTACCTGCGTTAACACCGGCTGGGAATGAATACAAGGTACCGGTACAGAACGGCGCTGCAGTTTCGCAAAGATTGTTGTTTCCTCCGCCCTGCTGCCCGAAGGTCAGGTTGGACAGGAATAAGGTGGTCAACAGGAATAAGGCATGCTTCTTCATGGCGAATCCCTAGTTATATTTATCGTTATGTTCCAGCCAGGCCGACTTCTCCTCCCTGGTCCAAACGGCAGACCTTTGATTTACAGTCGTCTGCAACCGCTGGAAAATCCCGGACACCTCGGTTTCCGGGTATCGGATTGAGGCCTTAAACAGTACCTGGTCCTTCATTATATCGGGATCCACATTAACGATGGTATCGCACCTGAACGACAATTCCATGAAACTCACCCGTTCAAAACGTGATGCCAGCCGGGCAAAATCAAGAAGATAATAAATGCTTGCTGAGTCCCGTGAAACAGCCATGGCAAAACGCCCGTTGAAATCTGGGTGATCAAGGGCATGACCTGCGGAGATGGCTGTCGTTTGGCCGTTACCCAGGAATGTAAGCCCAAACAGGGCCAGGAATAAGGAAATCGATCTCATCTCTGAAAATGTTCTCACCTTCACAAAAATACAATAAAAAATGAAAGCGGAACCCGGATTTTGCACTGTCAGCGAGATTACCAGCCCGATGCCAGCAGATCAGCGATGTGGATGGTTTTGATCGGAAGGTTCTGGCGCTCGATGTATCCTCGCAGATTCATCAGGCAGGAAGAATCTGTTGAGACAATATACTCAGCTCCTGTGGCAAGGGCGTTCTCCACCTTCCTGGCCGACATGGAGGCTGAAATGGGCTCAAACTTCGCAGAAAAAGTTCCCCCGAATCCGCAGCAGACATCATTCTCTTTCATCTCACGGAGTTCAAGGCCGGCAACTTTGGTGAGGAGCCGTCGCGGTTCATCCTTCAGTCCGTACTCCCTCAGGGCCGCGC
>CALMDN010000407.1 GCA_937864935.1 uncultured Bacteroidales bacterium | reverse complement strand
CGCTTTACCGAGGTTCAGTTATTTGCAACCAATGTTCCGACAATGGGTGGCTCCAGTGCAGGTGATGTTAACGGTACTTTTGTTCCGTCAACCCGCTTGTTCGATGCCGTTGAGGCAGCTTAACCCTGGCTACGCTAATACTTCGTTTTATGGTAAAATGCAGGAGGCTGACGAGCCTCCTGTTTTTTTAATATTTTTTCTTAAGATACGATTACCTTTTATCAGTTTTCAGATTAATCCTTGAATAGATGTACCCTTACTGTACCCGGGAGTCAGGAGTTTCGGATATGTCACCCGTCAAACCCTTGAATATCAGTATATTGGAAATATCTGTTCATCTATACAGGAAACTCAAACGACTTGTAACCCTAAGCAAAACTACACGATTATGAAAAAAAGAACTTTTACCCTCCTCTTTCTGCTGCTGTCAGCACTTACAATCTCTGTTCAGGCCCAGACTGATGTCAGCGGATTGGTGCTTTACCACATGAAACCCAACAAACCGATTCCTTCGGTTATCATGAGCCTGACCGATACTTCCGGTGTGGTAGTCGCCACCGACACCACCGGACTCAACGGAACCTACACCTTCACCAACGTACCCTTTGGCACCTATACCCTTACCGGAGAAACCAGCATATCGGCCGGCGGGGTAACCATGGGTGATGCCTTTCTGATGTTCCTGCACCTGTGCAATCTCTATACTTTTTCCCCGGTTCAGGAGATGGCTGCAGATGTTGACGGCGATGGCACAGTTACCTGGACCGACTACTGGACCGTTGTTATCGGCTGGTTTGTTCAGGGCTATCCTTTCCCGGTAGGACCATGGACATTCGAGGAGGTTTCGTTTACCCTTTCAGGCACAAAGACCAATGTTCCGACAATGGGTGGTTCGAGTGCCGGTGATGTTAATGGCACCTTCGTTCCTTCAACCCGCGACCTGCCGGCGATCAATGTTTCCTATAGCACCCGCCAGGCCAGCGACAACTTCGAGATAGAAATTTATGCCCTTGACGTTACCGAAGCCTCTGCCATGGGTATGGTTATCAATTATCCGGATGCCATGGTGAATATCGGTGAGATCTCCAGTCAGCTGGGAGAACCCAACCTGGCCGTGGAAAATGGTCAGATCAGGGTCAGCTGGGTGAATCAGCAGAATAGCTGTGCTGTGGTAAACCCTGCTGAACCCATTCTGAGGATTAAAGCATCATTAAAAAGCAGTTACAACGGAAACGATGTCAGATTCGTAATTGATCCGACAAGCCATTTCTCTGATTATAAAGGAGAACTGATTGAAACCCGTTACAGCCTTCCATTGATTACCAGTGCTGGAAGCTACCTGAGTCAGAACTTCCCCAATCCTTTCTGCGGCAGCACAAACATCACTTATACACTTCCGGAAGAGTCGAGGGTAAATATCAGCCTCTATAACCAGTACGGACAACTGGTAAAAGTGCTGACCGATGGAAAAGAAAATGCTGGTCTTCACAACCTGCCCTTCAACAGCCGGGGACTTGATGCCGGTGTATATTTCTATACCCTGAATACTTTCGGACCAAATCCTGTCACCGAAACGAAGAGAATGATAATAACCCGTTAATAATCATGCTGGTTTAGCTGAAAGCAGGAGGCCGACGGGTCTCCTGTTTTTTATTAGTTACAAAAAGCAATTTTTGCCATTAATAGTTAACTTTGTGATAACGACACTCCATCAATTGATTAATTCATGAACCGGCTTTCAGCATCTGGCCTGAAGAGACCCCTGGTAACAACCATTGTGGTGCTTTTAT
>CALMDN010000406.1 GCA_937864935.1 uncultured Bacteroidales bacterium | reverse complement strand
CCTGAGGGGTTTACCGCTACGGGCCGGTTTCTATACAACCGCAACACTTACCTCGACAACAACCTGATCGTGAATGCTGCCGACAGCCTGGTGATTCTTTACCGTCCCGATGCAGCCACCGATTGGCAGCCAATCCCCTTTACCAGAATCGGGCCGTGGCAGATCGGCACCCTCTACGTTACGCCCCTCAGGCCCGGAGATTTTACCCTGGCCATCTGGGATGAATTGTATGTGGGAACTTCTCAGTCGGAAACCAAAAACAGCGCCCTGAGGATCTATCCGAACCCGGCCGGTGACTCAGTAACTTTTGAAACAGACCAGGGTGCCGGGGCCGTGCTTACGGTAAACGATACCAGTGGCAGGGTTGTGTTCTCTGACCGCTTCAGCAAAGGGAGCTCCCCGCTGCGCTGGGACAGCAAAGGCGTCGCCAATGGGACCTATATTGTTACCCTGAAGACTGCGGGCAGGAGTTATACTGAAAAACTAATCATCAGTCACTGATTTATGAATGGTTCAGCCTATGCGGATGCCCTCCGGATACACTTTGAAACACATGCCAACCCGTTGCTGGCTGACAGGATGAGCAGGTATATGCTCGGGAAGTTCGGGTTTTTCGGGATTCAGTCACCACTGCGGAAGCAGCTTTCAGCCTCTTTCATCGCTGCCAACGGCCTGCCTGATCCCGCAGATTTTGAAGGGGTAGTGAAGCAGGTCTGGGCCATGCCACAGCGTGAATTGCAGTATACCATCATGGAGATGGCTTCGCGAAAAGCTTTCCTTTATGCGGAGCATCAGATCCATCTGTTTGAATATATGATTCTGCAGAAATCGTGGTGGGACACGGTTGATTACATAGCAGCCAACCTTGTTGGAAGCTGGCTCAGGAAAAATCCGGGAAAAACCGCAGAGGTTACCGCAGCATTCATGAATTCAGGCAACATGTGGCTCATGCGCACCGTGCTTTTGTTTCAGCTGAAATACAGGAAAGAGACCAATGAAGCACTACTTTTCGAAACCATAACCGCGTTAAAGACCTCTCCTGAGTTTTTTATCCGGAAAGCCATAGGCTGGTCGCTGCGTGAATATTCTAAAACAAATCCTGAAGCGGTCATCCGCTTTGTGGAGAACAACACCTTATCGGGATTAAGCAAGCGAGAAGCACTCAAAATCATCACTAAAAAGCAGGCTGATGAATGAAATTGCCGCAACCACCTGGTGGATGCAGATGACCGCCCCCCCTGCAGGGGAAAAGATGGCAAGCTTACCGGCCAATTGCCGGGTTATCAGGGCCGAAAAACCTACCAGGGCTTTTTACCTCTATCTGTACACCTCGGTCGGCAGGCCCTACCAATGGTATAACCGGCTGATGATGCAGGCTTCGGAGCTTCAGAAGTTGCTCGACAACGAGCATACTGAAGTCTGGGTACTCTATTATTCAGGGGTGCCTGCAGGCTTCGTGGAATACGATCTCACCGAAGCGAATGAAACAGAAATTGTTTATTTCGGGCTGAGCTGCGAGTTTACCGGCCGCAAACTGGGAAAACCGTTTCTGCACTGGTGCGTACAGAATGCCTGGCAGAGACCACTGAAACGATTGTGGCTCCACACCTGCAATCTTGACCATCCGGCTGCAATTAACCTGTATCGTGATGCCGGATTTGAGGTTTATGATCAGGATACCATCATGCAACAAACCCCTGATCCGGAAGACGACCCCTATCTGCTACTCCCCTGGTAAAAATCAATCAAACCACCCTCTCCAACCTGTAAACATGGAAGAAAAAGCTGCCGGATTCATCTCCTGGGTATTCCACCCGTTGCTCATGCCAACCTATGCATTGCTGCTGGTTTTCAGCAACGACAATTTTTTTGTTTTGCTGCTTCCGCAAAAACTCAAGCTGATCCTTACAGCGATAATTTTCACCAATACCCTGCTGCTGCCCCTGCTTTTCATCTGGATGATGAAGCGGAGAGGCATCATTCAAAGCTACCACATGCCCGAACGTGCCGACCGTACCTTCCCCTTCCTCGTAACAGGCCTGTTTTATATGGCAACCTGGTATATGATCAATAACCTCAACCTTCCCGGAGTTTATTCAATGTTTCTTCTTGGCGGTACCACTTTGATCGTGGTATGCCTGGTTATCAATCTTTTCTGGAAAATAAGCATTCATACTGCCGGGATCGGAGGCCTGACAGGCGGATTTATCGCCCTCAACTACCTGATGGTCATCGATTCTCCCCTGCTGATTCTGATGCTGATCTTTGTGTCGGGGCTCGTTGGTTTTGCCAGACTTAAATCAGACACCCACAACCCCTCACAGGTTTATGCGGGATTTGTTGCGGGTGCAGTGGTAATGGCAGGAATCTCGCTGCTGGTATAAACTCAGAAGGGACGCAAAGCGATTCCGACAGAAACGGGGAAGATTTCAGGACCGGCATTCTCTTCGAAAATGCGGGTTGTGGAATAAAATCCGGTTAAATTCACCCATTTATAGCCGATCTGAACACTGGGCCCGAATCTCCACGACTGGAAATTGGGCAGCGCGCTTTCTTTAATTTTAATGTTGTCTCCGTCAACCGGGTCATCGCCCTTGAATTTGGTATGGGCGTTGAGCAACACGCCGATTTTAAAGCCAATGGCAAACCGTATGCCATTGTCGCTTTTAAACCTCAGCTCAAAAGGAAAGTCAAGGTAGGTTAAAGCCAGCTTGTTCTTTTTGTAGCTGATGCTGTTGTCATTTTCATCTTTTTCGGGAAATTTTGTAAAAAAGGAAACACCGGCCGTATCACTCAGCAAGCCATTGCTGTGCAGGTTGTGCATCCCCAGCCCGGCTCCGAGGGCAAAAGCAAAATTGCTTTCATTGATCGGGAAAGTATACAAGCCATATACATTTACCCCGGGATTGAATGACCTGAACTCAATGTCATCCGGCGCATCCATCACAAAATCGTTGATGATGTCGATACCGGTAGAGAACTTTTTGAGAAATTTGTCATCTGAAGATTCCTGAGCCATCAGGCTGGATGAAACCAATGCAAATGAGAATAAAATGATGAGTGCTCGTTTCATTGCTGAAATTTTTAAAACGTAAAACAGGCGGTGCATGCTGCAGACACGTTGGTTCGGCAGGGATGCCTGGTACAAAGATAGACCTTTTAGGTACGCAATCAAAAGCTGGATTCAAACATCGGCTGCAGGGGAAGGCAAACTAAACAGCTAAGGAGACTTTAAAGCATGCTGCCCGTCTGTTTTTCAAGCATTTCAGATCCGGTCATTCCGGCTGCCTCTTCTGAAAAAACCGCGATATCTGATCGTGCCCAGTCGACCAGAACCCTGTATTCCTCAGCAGTCAGCCAGCGACGGCATTTACCAAGCTCGCTGTTGAACTGCTCTTTGTCGAAGCTGACTTTAAGGAGTTTTTCTTTAAAATAACTGAGCATTCCCTGATATTTTGCCGGTCTGATATACAAAGGTTGTGATAATAACGCAAAAATTTTTGGTTAATTATCAGGCGCCGGCAAATAGTTATCAGGCGCCTGTGTCTGATTATCCTGCGCAATGAAAAGACGAAAAACTGCTGTTGAAAGTACCCTGTAAAACGGGTTTAAAAGTCGAATCCGGGCCGTTTGAATTCCATAACTCCCGGGAATTCCTTCAATGCCCTTTTCCTGATCCGCTCCAGCCTTCCGATACTCTTTTTCAGTTCACCGGCATCATCAGAAATAAACTTCTGCACCACTCTGAGCGACTCAATGGAACGATCCACAGCGATCAGTGCAATCTTTGCAGAGCCCAGAGAATCCGACAAGGCTCCCTGCATGGCATCGCCACTGTACAAAGCCCTTGAAAACTTGACCACAATAAAGTTCATATACCATCCGAGCACTTCCATAGCTTCCTTCAGAAGGGTGTAATTCTCCGTTGATGTCTCTTCAAGTGTCAATAAAATGCTGTTTATCCTTTGATTGTTTTTGTCTATCCACTTTTGCATCCAATCGGCATGATCGTCGGCAGTGCGCAACAGGTAATGGTCCTGTTCCTCCAGGACATCTGTTTCCTGGTTATCTGCAAAAGGATTGTTTTCAAGTCCGTGTTCGAGTGCCAGATCATTCAGCAGCCTGAAGGCATCTTTAAGCATGGTACCGACAAAACTGCTCATTTCAGCTCCGGGATCCCTGCCTTCAGCAAGAATCCGCTCTTCTTCCTTTCCGAAAGCAAAAATACTGCAACGGTCAGTCAATGTGCAACGGTCGCACCAGCGGTCGCAAAAGTTATGTATTCCCGGTATCAGTCTCTTCCCGGCCTTGGCTTTCTGTGACTTTTCCAGGGCTCTCTTATTACCCATAGTTTATTCTGTTATACTTTATAATCAACAGAATTGTTAAAGGTAACTGATCAGAGACCCCCGAAATTTCAATTCTTGCAATGAAAAACGCCTTTGGTTCGCGGAATGCGACTGCATAGGAACCGTAGTATTAAAGTGAATCCTGCTGATAACATCAAAAGAAATGTTAAGCAGGTGAACCCAGATCCCAAAAGTATTCGCCTGTATTACTGATGGTTAACTATTCTGAAATTCCGACCCTGTTCAGAATAAAGGCCACCTCAAAAGCGGTTTCCCTGAGTGCATCAAAGCGACCGGTGGCACCTCCGTGTCCGGATTCCATATTTGTTTTCAGCAGCAGCAGGTTATCATCGGTTTTCAGGGCCCTCAGTTTTGCAACGAACTTGGCTGGTTCGTGATATCCTACCTGTGAATCGTTTAGTCCGGCCGTGACCAGCATATTGGGATAGTTCTGGGCCTTGATGTTGTCGTAAGGCGAATAGGAAAGCATGTAGTGGTAGTACTATTCAATATTCGGGTTTCCCCATTACTCGTATTCCTGGGTGGTGAGGGGGAGTGAGGTGTCGAGCATGGTATTGATCACATCCACGAAGGGAACCTGGGCTACTACCGTATTGAAAAGATCGGGACGCATATTGGCCACCGCACCTACCAGCAATCCACCGGCACTGCCGCCCATGATGGCCAGTTTGTCGGGGCTGGTGTATTTCTCCTTGTTCAGTTTCTCAGCACAGGCAATGAAATCGGTAAACGTATTTTTCTTATTCAGCAGCTTGCCATCTTCATACCATTGCTCGCCCATATCGCTGCCTCCCCTGATCTGGGCAATGGCAAATACGAATCCACGGTCGATGAGGCTGTAGAAGCTTGAGATAAAATAGGCATCTGAGCTGGCTCCATAGGAACCGTATGAATAGAGCAGGGCGGGATTGCTGCCATCTTTTTTCAGTGATTTTTTATAAACAACCGATACCGGAATGCTTACTCCATCACCTGCAGTTGCCCAGATTCGCTCCACGGTGTAATCCTCGGGATTGAAACCTCCGGGGATCTCCTGCTGCTTCAGCAGGGTGATTTTGCCAGTGGTCATATCATAATCGAAAACACTGGTCGGCCGGTTGAGCGAGG
>CALMDN010000405.1 GCA_937864935.1 uncultured Bacteroidales bacterium | reverse complement strand
GATCCGGCCAAAGAAGACAATGTCGACATCGACATCATCGTGAAGCTGAAAAAGGAAAACCGTGCCTTCAAAACCGAGAAGTACGAGCACTCCTATCCGCATTGCTGGCGCACCGACAAACCCATACTCTATTACCCGCTCGACAGCTGGTTTATCCGCACCACGGCTTACCGTGAGAAGATGCTGGCCCTCAACAAAACCATCAACTGGAAACCCGAAGCCACCGGTACCGGTCGTTTCGGCAACTGGCTCGAAAATCTGGTCGACTGGAACCTCAGCCGCTCGCGTTACTGGGGAACCCCGCTGCCCATATGGAGAACCGCTGATGGTTCAGAAGAGCTCTGCATTGGTTCGGTGGCTCAGCTGAAGGCTGAAATTGAAAAATCGGTGGCTGCCGGGATCATGAAATCAAATCCCCTGGCGGCTTATGTAGCCGGAGACAATTCCGATGAAAACTATGCCTCCTTCGACCTGCACCGCCCGTATGTGGACGACATCGTGCTTGTTTCGCCGGCCGGACAGCCCATGCAGCGCGAAGCCGACCTGATTGACGTGTGGTTTGACTCCGGAGCCATGCCTTTTGCACAGTTCCACTACCCGTTCGAAAACAAGGAAACACTCGACCAGTACTTCCCTGCCGATTTTATTGCCGAAGGGGTGGATCAGACCCGCGGTTGGTTCTTTACCCTGCACGCCATTGCTACGATGGCTTTCGACAGCCTGTCGTTCAGGACGGTGGTTTCCAACGGGCTGGTGCTCGATAAAAACGGCAACAAAATGTCGAAACGACTCGGCAATGCGGTCGATCCCTTCGAAACCATTGAAAAATACGGCCCCGATGCTACCCGCTGGTACATGATTACCAACGCCCAGCCCTGGGACAACCTGAAATTTGACCTTGAAGGCATAGGCGAGGTACAGCGTAAGTTTTTCGGCACCCTGTACAATACCTACAGCTTTTTCGTGCTGTATGCCAACATCGACGGATTTACCTTTGCAGAGCCGGAAATTGCCCCGGCAGAACGGCCCGAAATTGATCGCTGGATCTTGTCGGAGCTGAACAGCCTGATAAAAACCGTTGACGAGTGTTACGCCGACTATGAGCCGACACGCGCCGGGCGTGCGATTGCCGATTTCGTGGATGCCCACCTGAGCAACTGGTATGTGAGGCTGTCGCGCCGCCGTTTCTGGAAGGGCGAATATTCCACCGATAAAATCTCAGCCTATCAGACACTCTATACCTGCCTCGAAACCGTGGCGGTTTTATCAGCGCCCATTGCCCCCTTCTTCAGTGACCGTTTGTTTACCGACCTCAACAGCATCACCGGTCGCCGGAATGCTGCATCGGTACACCTGGCCGATTTTGCAGTGGCCGGTGAAAACATGATCGACAAAGCCCTGGAAGAGCGCATGCAGCTTGCCCAGCAGATATCCTCCATGGTACTCTCGCTCAGGAAACAGCATCGCATCAGGGTGCGGCAGCCCCTCAGCAGGATCATGATCCCGGTAAGCGGCGACAGTCAGAAAATGCAGATAGAAGCGGTAAGAAACCTCATTCTGTCGGAAGTCAACATCAAAGACATTGAGTACATCAGCGGACAGGGCGGCATTCTCGTAAAGAAGATAAAGCCCAGCTTCAAGGCCCTGGGGCCCCGTTACGGAAAGCTGATGAAGCAACTGGCCGTGGTGCTGTCGGGCATTTCGCAGGAGGAGATCAATGCCTATGAAGCAACCGGGAAACTCATGCTTACCGTAGACAACGAAGCGGTAGAACTGATTGCAGGAGATGCTGACGTGATTACAGAAGACATTCCCGGCTGGGTGGTTGCTTCGGAAGGCAGCCTGACCGTTGCCCTTGATGTTACCATTACGGATCAGTTACGCGACGAGGGAACCGCCCGCGAACTGGTTAACCGCATTCAGAATATCCGAAAGGAAAAGGACTTTGAGGTAACCGACCGTATTTGCCTCGAGATCGAGAAAAACAATGGGCTGAACGATGCCCTGAGTAATAATTATTCGTATATTTGTTCTGAAACCCTGGCAGATTCACTTAAAATGGTCGATTCGATTGATGTTTCGAAACGCATCGTTGTGGATCTCACCGAGGATATGCAGGCAGTGATCAGTGTTGAACGCGTAAGCTGAAGCATTCGGAACGGATTTGCGAACCTAAACTAAACCGGCTATGAAAAATTCAGAACCACAGGATGAGAATTTAAAGAACAGATACTCCGATGAAGAACTCGAAGAGTTCAGGCAGATCATCCTGGCAAAGCTCGATAAGGCCCGTAAAGACCTGAAAATGCTTACCGAAGCATTCGCCAACAGCAACGAGCACGACATCAGCGACACCTCGCCCACCTTCAAGGTGCTGGAAGAAGGTTATCAGGTGAATTCGAAGGAGGAGAACAGCAAACTGGCTGCCCGTCAGGATAAGTTTATCACCGCCCTCGAAAATGCCCTGGTCCGCATTGAAAACAAGAGCTATGGCATCTGCAGGGTCACCGGTAAGCTGATCTCCAAAGAACGCCTGCGCATCGTTCCCCATGCCACCCTGAGCATAGAAGCCAAACTCAATCAACCCAAAAACTGATTCACAGGCGGTTTTCGTGAAAACTCTTTGTTACCGGGTTATGGTTTCTGCAATACCTCACGGAGGTATGGACTTCTGTTGCCTGTAACCTGCTGATCACAACCAATCATTACGGAATTGAAAAAAGCATTTTCCATCGTTGGCCTGGTGCTGCTGCTCGATCAGGTGCTCAAGATCTGGATTAAAACGCACATGACCCTGGGGCAGGAGTTCAATGTGCTCGGCAGCTGGTTTATCATTCATTTTACCGAAAATCCCGGTATGGCTTTCGGTATGCAGTTTTCGGGCGATTATGGCAAACTGCTGCTGAGCGTTTTCCGCATCATCGCCATCCTTGGCATCATTTATTATCTTTACAGCATCACGCGTAAACCGGTGAAAACAGGGCTGCTGGTCAGCCTTTCGCTCGTGCTTGCCGGGGCCATGGGCAACATGATCGACAGCGCCTTTTATGGCATGATCTTCAGCAGCAGCAACTATTTTGAGGTGGCGCGCCTGTTTCCGGCCGAAGGCGGGTATGGTACCTTTCTGCATGGCTGGGTGGTGGACATGCTCTATTTCCCGATTCTTGAAGGCTATTATCCCTCATGGATCCCCTTTGTGGGTGGCGACCATTTTATCTTCTTCAGACCGGTTTTCAACATCGCCGATTCCTCCATTACCATCGGGGTGTTGCTGATGATCCTGTTTCAGAAGCAGTTTTTCCATCCGGCAGAAATGCATGAAACAGCGGACACTCCTGATAATCCTCAGGAACAGAAATTTACAGGTTAATTTTGTTGCCTGCCTTATGCTTTTCTGATTTTTAACACCGGTTCTTTTGAATAAAAGAAGCGAAAGGGAATGAAAAGTTCTCCAATGGAATTTTCTATTTCATCAGATCTACCCACTTTTTCAACATCAAAGCTTCTTTGCGTAGGGTTGCCGTTTCCGGTGCCGTCTGCCAGCTCTCCAATGTTTCCAATACTTTCGGAGGCAG
>CALMDN010000404.1 GCA_937864935.1 uncultured Bacteroidales bacterium | reverse complement strand
ATTGTCAGTGCCGCAAACAGCATCATAGCCCGGAACAAGGACCAGATTTTCAAAAAGGTATGGACCGAAAACGAAGAGGGCAACCTGATACAGGTACTGAAAGCGGCCACTGATTCGGAAGAGGGTACGCTGGTGGCCAATTCGGTTTTTCAGACCAAGATGAACCAACAGCTGCTGAACAGCGATTTTGCCATCCTTTACCGCACCAACGCGCAATCGAGAACCATTGAGGAAGCCCTGCGCAAGCTGAATATCCCCTACCGCATCTATGGCGGACTTTCATTTTACAAGCGGAAAGAAATCAAAGACCTCCTGGCCTATTTCAGGCTGGCGGTAAATACGCGCGACGATGAGGCATTTAACCGCGTAATCAATTTCCCGGCCAGGGGAATCGGCGACACCACCCTTAACAAACTGACCGTAGCCGCTGCAGCATTCAACCTCAGTCTGTTTGAAATCGCCTCGGACGTGAATCACTATGTACCCGGACTGCCCAAATCCACCGCTGCACGCATCGGAGAGTTTGCAACCATGATCGCTTCCTTTCATGCCCAGCTCCAACGGATGAATGCTTACGAACTGGGCTACAAAATAGCCGTCAGTTCGGGACTGATGAAGGAGCTGGCTGCCGACGATTCGGAAGAGGGTCTGTCGCGCATGCAGAACAGCGAAGAGCTGCTGAATGCATTGAAAGACTTTTCTGAAAAAGAGCAGACACTTTTTCCTGAAGATGCTGAAAGTGAAAATACAGAGCAGGCCCGCACCCTGGATGTCTTCATGCAGGAAATTGCCCTTCTTACCGATGCCGACAGCGATGATGAAAAAGACAACAACAAGGTGACCATGATGACCATTCATGCAGCCAAGGGGCTGGAGTTTCCGTATGTCTTTATTGTCGGACTTGAGGAGAATCTTTTCCCCTCGGTGATGTCGCTGGCCAGCAGGGCTGAAATTGAGGAGGAACGCCGTTTGTTTTATGTAGCCCTCACCAGGGCAGAAAAAAGGGTAACCCTGTCGTATGCCGAAAGCCGCTACCGTTGGGGAAACCTGACCATGAATGAGCCAAGCCGCTTTCTGGAGGAAATTGACGAAGCCTATATTGAACAGACCACCCGCAGGGTTCAGCCTGGCATTACCAGCGCCATGCCGGTAATGCAGAAGGCTCCGGTGTTTGTGAAAAAGAGTCTGAAAAAGATCGCTGATGCCGAAGAAACTGAGAAAAAATCGTTCGAAACACCCATCGACCTCATTCAGCCAGGCTCGGAGGTTGAGCACGAAAGGTTCGGTAAAGGAAAGGTACTGAGTGTTGAAGGCAGCGGTTCAAACATCAAGGCGACTGTTTTCTTCACGCTGGTAGGACAGAAACAGTTGTTGCTCAAATTTGCAAAACTGCGGTTGCTGAAATAACCCCGGTGTAACTTTGCTTTTGTATGGAAGCGAAAGCAAAATTCTTTTCCTGCAATATGATACTCCAATAAATTTATTATCTTTGTGGCCGGAATATTCACACTGATTTCATCCTGCTTGTATTGTTTACCACCTGCTGAATTCTGAATGTGGTTCAGGAGAAACAGATTGCTCATATCGGGTAGTTGATATTTATCGGATTTTTTATCCTGCCGGTTACCAACCCAATCAAGCTTTTACAAGAGTACTTAAGTTCATTTCAACATAATTTATGGATTATAACAGCACCCGCGACAAACTCATTATTCCTGAGTATGGGCGCAATGTACAAAAGCTGGCGGCTTTTCTGACCACCATTGAAGACCGTGAAAAACGCACCAATATGGCCAAAGTTCTGGTGAACATCATGGGCCAGCTTCACCCCGACCAGAAAGACACCGTTGATTTCAAAAGGAAACTTTGGGATCACCTTTACATTATTTCTGAGTACAAACTCAGTGTTGACGGGCCTTATCCCCCGCCGATTCCTGAAGACAGAATTCACAAACCGGAGCGTATCCCCTATCCTCAGGAGGTGATCAAATTCAGGCCTTACGGAAAAAACATCGCCAAAATCATCGAGAAGGCTACAACCTTTGAAGATGGTGCTGAAAAAGACGCCCTGGTAAAAAACATTGCCAACCATCTCAAAAAATCCTACCTCAACTGGAACCGTGATTCGGTAAATGATGAGCTTATAACTGACCACCTCAAAGAGTTGTCGCACGGGAAACTGAAACTCAGTGATGACATGCGGCTCGCCCATACCAACGACCTGCTGGCCAAGACACCGGTACAGACGACAACGGTACCTCAGAATCAGTCGAACGGCAGACGCAAAAAGTTCAATCCCAGGAACGATAAAAATTCGAATTACCGCGACATGCGCAACCGGAAAAAGAATTAACTTTCGCCGGTTAAACAATCTTTTCAGGTAATCAGCAACGTATGAGTTCCTTCATCATCAGGGGAGGCAACAAGCTGTCGGGGGAAATCACCCCGCAGGGTGCCAAAAATGAAGCTTTACAGATTCTGTGTGCCACCCTTCTCACCCCGGAAGCCATCACCATCCGCAACATTCCCGACATCAGGGATGTGAACAAACTAATTGATCTGCTGTCAGATATGGGGGTTAAGGTAACTCCTGCAGGAACCGGCAGCTATACCTTCAAAGCGGAAAACATTGATCTTGACTACCTCAAATCAGATGATTTCAGAAAAAAGGGAGCAGGGCTAAGGGGATCGGTAATGATTCTCGGACCACTGCTAGGCCGGTTCGGGCGTGGCTACATTCCCCATCCCGGAGGCGATAAAATCGGCCGCCGCCGCCTCGACACGCACTTTACCGGTCTTCAGAAACTCGGCGCCAGGTTCAGTTCCGAAGGACCCAACAGCTTTTACAGCATCGACGCCACAGAACTCAAGGGTTGTTACATGCTTCTTGATGAGGCTTCGGTAACCGGAACCGCCAATGTAGTGATGGCAGCCGTTAAAGCCAAAGGTACAACCACCATCTTCAATGCTGCCTGCGAGCCTTATCTGGTTCAGCTCTGCCGAATGCTGAACCGAATGGGTGCGAAAATCAGCGGCATAGGTTCGAACCTCCTCGTGATTGAGGGTGTTGAAACCCTCGGTGGTACCGAGCATACCATGCTTCCCGATATGATTGAAATCGGCAGCTTCATCGGACTGGCTGCCATGACCGGTTCTGAAATCACCATCAAAAATGTGCATTACCCTGAACTCGGTCTGATACCGGAAGTATTCAGGCGCCTTGGGATAAGGCTTGAGCTTCAGGGGGATGACATTCTGATACCAGCTCAGGAAAGCTATGAAGTCGACACTTTTATGGATGGATCGATCATGACCATTGCCGATGCCCCCTGGCCGGGCTTCACCCCCGACCTTATCAGCATTGCTCTGGTGGTCGCCACCCAGGCAAAGGGCAGTGTACTCATTCATCAGAAAATGTTTGAAAGCAGGCTGTTTTTTGTTGATAAACTGATTGAAATGGGCGCGCAGATCATCCTTTGCGATCCGCACAGGGCAACAGTGATAGGGCTTAACCATCAGGTACCCCTAAGGGGCATTACCATGTCATCTCCCGATATCAGGGCCGGGGTTGCCCTGCTCATCGCCGCTTTGTCGGCAAAAGGAAAAAGCCAGATCGACAATATTGAACAGATTGACCGGGGTTACCAGAACATCGACGGAAGACTGAGAGCACTGGGCGCCGACATCGAAAGAACCGACAATCTTTAACTGAATTTCTACTGACATTTTGACGCTTAAACCATGACTGGCAGAATATTTGCTGGGCAGGGCTGATTGCTTTTTGCAGAAATTATGATGAAATTTTTTGATAAAATGAGTAAGCAAAGAAAAAACAAACCCGAGCCACAGGAAACGGAGAAAGAAGTACCAGTTTCCGGATTATCAGATGCGGAAACCGCAGCAACAGAAAACACCGGTGAAACCAACGATAGCCAGCCCTGCCAGGAAAACAGCCAGGAGGAGTTCATCGCTGCTCTGAATAAGAAAAATGAAGAACTGAACGATAAATTTCTCCGTCTTTATTCTGAATTTGACAATTACAGAAAACGGGTAATCAAAGAAAAGGCCGACCTGCACAAAAATGCATCGGAAGAGATGATCATCAGTTTACTGCCTCTGCTTGATGATTTTGAAAGGGCCATTGCTTCAGTAGTGGATAAAGAGGACAATGATCCGATTAAGCAAGGTATTGTATTGATTTACAACAAAATGAAGAATATACTAACCCAGAAGGGGCTTCAGGAAACAGAAGCCATGGGTTTGACTTTTGATACCGATTTTCACGAAGCAATTGCCAATGTTCCTGCCCCTTCGGAAGAGATGAAGAATAAAATCATCGATGTTACCCAGAAAGGGTATACCCTCAACGGCAAAGTGATCAGGTTTGCCAAGGTGGTGGTAGGCAACTGACCGGAGACTGCTTGTTCAGGTGATCAGAGATCAGATTCCTGTTTACCTGAAGATGATGAACTCCCGGAGGCAGATATTTAAATTCTGTTTACAAAAACAAGCAAGGTGACGAAAAGAGATTACTACGAAATACTGGGCGTTACGCGCAATGCCAGCGATGCCGAAATCAAGAAGGCCTATCGCCAGATGGCCCTGAAGTTTCATCCGGATAAGAATCCTGGCAACAAAGAGGCGGAAGACCGCTTCAAAGAGGCAGCTGAAGCCTATGAGGTGCTCAGTAACCCGGAGAAACGTTCGCGTTACGATCAGTTCGGGCACGAAGGGGTCCGCAACGGTGGCGGCGGCGGCTACGGAGGTGGCATGAGTATGGATGACATCTTCAGCCAGTTCGGCGATATATTTGGCAGTGCTTTCGGCGGAGGCTTCAGCGGTTTTGGTGGCGGAGGCAGCAGACGCCGGGTGAACAAAGGCACCAACCTGCGTGTAAAAGTAAAGCTCAGCCTTGAAGAGATTGCCCGTGGTGTTGAGAAAAAAATAAAGGTCAGTAAACTGGTTGCCTGTTCTACCTGTCAAGGTACCGGAGCTGCCGGAGGATCGGCATTTTCAACCTGTTCTCACTGTCATGGAACCGGCCAGGTGACCCGGGTAACCAGCACTTTTCTCGGACAGATGCAGACCACATCAACCTGCCCGTACTGCAACGGAGAGGGACAAACCATCACCAACAAATGCAATACCTGCAGCGGCAGCGGGACCATGAAGGGTGAAGAAGTCATCAGCCTCAACATACCGGCAGGTGTTTCTGAAGGCATTCAGCTGTCAGTAGGCGGCAAAGGAAACATGGCACCGCGTGGAGGAATTCCCGGAGACCTGATTGTGCAGATTGAGGAAATTCCGCATCCCGAGCTGGTGCGCGACGGGACCAACATATTGTACGAACACTACATCAGTTTTCCGGAAGCAGCCCTGGGGACTTCCATTGAAGTACCTACCATCGATGGTAAAGTCAGGATCAAAATCGACCCGGGCACACAGGGTGGTAAAGTACTGAGATTAAAGGGTAAGGGCGTTCCTTCACTCAATGGTTACGGACGAGGCGACCAGCTGATCAACATCAGCGTGTGGACACCCAGAAGCCTCAGCCGTCAGGAACAGGAAATCATGGAGAACCTCATGAAATCTGACAATTTCAGGCCCCATCCCGGTGCCAGGGATAAATCCTTCTTCGACAGGATGAAAGAGTATTTTCAATAATTTTGTAAACGATTGTAAGAAACAGCAGGGATGATACTACCAATAGTGGATCATCCTTGTTTTTTTCACACAAACCATAAAAATCATCCATGGAATCCTACTTTTCAGCACAGAACATCACCAAACGGTATGCGCATCACACCGCATTGTCGGGTGTCAGTATCGAAGTACCAAAACAGAGTATCTTCGGCCTGCTGGGACCCAACGGCGCCGGGAAAACCTCGTTGATCCGCATTATCAATCAGATAACCGGCCCCGATGAAGGCGAGCTGTTTTTCAACAACGAAAAACTCAATCCCCGTCATACGGAAATGATTGGCTACCTGCCCGAAGAACGCGGACTTTACAAAAAAATGAAAGTCGGTGAACAGGCACTCTACCTTGCCCAGCTCAAGGGTGTGAGCCGTCATGATGCCATGAAAAAACTCAGGTACTGGTTCGAAAAGTTTGAAATTCAGGCCTGGTGGAACAAAAAAGTGGAGGAACTCTCAAAAGGAATGCAGCAGAAGGTTCAGTTTATTGTAACCATCATACATGACCCCTCCCTGCTGATCTTTGATGAACCTTTCAGTGGTTTCGACCCGATAAATGTAAACCTGCTGAAGGAGGAGATCCTCAACCTGAGAAACAACGGAGCCACCATCATCTTCTCAACCCACAATATGGCATCTGTGGAAGAACTCTGCGACAACATAGCCCTCATCAACAAATCGCATAAAATCCTTGAAGGAAGCGTAAAAGCCATCAGGAAAACATACAAGACCAACACCTTCGCTCTGGAATACAACCAATACAAGGGCCCGCTAAGGGCAATTCTCCCGGCTTACTATGAACTGCTGGATGAACAGCAGGATGATGACCTTACCAAAGCCACCGTAAAACTGCCGGCCGGTGTTAGCCAGAATGAACTGATCTCCGCCCTGCTGCCCCATATTGCCCTGCACTCCTTTGTTGAGATTATCCCCACCATGAACGACATCTTTATCGAGACTGTCAACAAAGCTACTTCTGATTCAACCAACAGCCAAAACGCCCTGCTATGAACAAAATATTCCTGGTAATCAAACGTGAATACCTTTCAAGGGTCCAGAAAAAATCCTTCATCGTAATGACCATCCTTGGTCCCCTGCTGATGGCAGGCCTGTTCATCGTGCCGGTGTACCTTGCACAGATGTCGGATGAGATGAAGAAAATTGATGTGCTCGATGAGACCGGCTGGTTTATGAACAAATTTGAAAACTCGTCGAGGTTTAATTTTGAATATGTGGTTGACGATCTGGAAACAGCCAAGGCCAACCTCTCTGCAAAAAAGGGGTATGCCCTGCTCTACATCCCAAAACCATCCGCCACAGTACCTTCTGCTGCCGTCATCTACTCCGAAAAGCAGGTGAGTATCGACCTGAAGGGATACATCAAAACCGTGATGGCCAAAGAGGTGGAGAATCAGAAACTCGGCGCTGAGATCCTGAAAGAGATCAGAAAGGTGAATCCTGAGTACAAATCCTTCGGCAACGATTCCATCAGCAGGGAATCCCTGATCAGTGAAGAAATCCTGAAAAACATCAAAACCAACATCAGCCTTACTTCCATTCAGATGGGAGAAGAGGGCAAGGAAGCCAAAAGTTACACAGAAGTGAGCATGGGCGTGGGAATGTTCGCCGGGATCCTCATATACTACTTTATTTTTCTTTTCGGAGCACAGGTGATGCGTGGGGTGATTGAGGAAAAAGTCAGCCGCATTGTGGAAGTGATCGTTTCTTCGGTAAAGCCTTTTCAGCTGATGATGGGAAAAATCGTGGGTGTTGCATTGGTTGGGCTGACCCAGTTTCTGCTGTGGTTGGTTTTAACACTCACCATCGTTACTGTTTTCCAAACCGTGATGCCTGGATCTGTTGACAAGAAGAGTCCCACAGAAGTATTCAGTCCGGGCACCCGGATTCCTGCAGATGCTGAAGCCATTACAGAACAGGCTGAGGCGGTGAACAGCACCGGGATGTCAGCGATATCAGAAGCCCTGGGATCCATCAATTACGGGATCATGATCTTTTCCTTTATTTTCTATTTCCTTGCCGGCTACCTGCTTTACGGTGCCTTCTTTGCCGCCATCGGAGCCGCGGTGGACAATGAAACAGATACCCAGCAGTTTATGATGCCGGTAACCATCCCCCTGATCCTCGCCATCGTGATGGCACAGGTTGTGATCAACAACCCCGAAGGGCCGATCGCCTTCTGGTTCTCCATTATACCGTTCACCTCGCCCATCATTATGATGGTGCGGATCCCGTTCGGTGTACCTTACTGGCAGCTGGCCTTGTCGATGGGACTGCTTACCGTGACCTTTATCGGGGCTGTATGGCTGGCTGGCAGGGTTTACCGGACTGGTATCCTGATGTACGGTAAGAAGGTTACCTGGGGTGAAATGTGGAAATGGCTATTCTACAAAGGATAAGAATGACGAATGTCGAATGACGAATGACGAATGACGAATTACGAATTACGAATTACGAATTACGATTGACGAATGACGATTCAATGTCGTTTAGTTAAGGGGGTGTACGTCTTCGACTCCGCTCAGACTGACAGTCATCCTGAGCGGAGTCGAAGGATACTCAGCAGACTTTTTTCTATTTTCAACCTTAACTAAACGACATTGAATTACGAATGACGAATTACGAATTACGATTGAGGAATGAGGAAGGACGAAGGACGGATTTACCATATCCGTTTTACGCCATACTCCTTACGACTTTGTCACAACTCACAACTTTTACACTGAGCTTGTCTGCTTGTGCATACAAGCAGGCCTGCCTATTGCATCATGCAGACAGGCGAAGCCGAAGTGCACTGCTCACAACCCATTTCTCCCTGCTCATAACTCAAAACTGAACAACAAATGGCACACATCTTAGTAATTGACGACGAAAGGAGCATCCGCAGTACGCTGAAGGAAATTCTTGAATATGAAGGATTCCTGATGGATGAGGCGCCTGACGGCATCACCGCCCTGGAAATGGCATCCAGAGAAAAATATGATGTCATCCTTTGCGATATCAAAATGCCGCGTATGGATGGCATTGAGGTGCTTGACAAGCTTCTGCTGATGAGCGACACGCCGGTAGTGATGATATCGGGGCATGGCAATATCGACACAGCCGTTGACGCCATCAAACGCGGAGCCTACGACTATATTTCCAAACCGCTTGACCTTAAC
>CALMDN010000403.1 GCA_937864935.1 uncultured Bacteroidales bacterium | reverse complement strand
ATGTACTTATACAAAATACTTGCTTTTTCCCTGACAGAAGCGGCACCTCTGGTCATTTCCTGCAGCTTCGCAACCGTGGCACTGCTCAGACTGGCACGACCTGCCGAAAGCTGCGAGATCCAGCCGCCGAAATTTGCCCAGGTATCGCATTTACCCTTGTATTTATTGTATTGCATTACTTCAGGCGAAATAAAAATCATGGGTACATAGTCTTCAAAGTGAGGCTCATAGGGCTCTGAAATCAATGGTTCAAGGTTGGAGAAACTCCAGGTAACCTTAGTACCCCAGATTGTTTCATTGACCTCATCGGGCAGATTCAGCTTTTTGACTTTCACAGGGATGCCACCACCATTGTCAAGGGTCAGTGCTGATTGTTCCACACCCTGCAGATCGGAGATGTAGGGGGAGAATGCATCAAACGTATAAAGTCTGTTGAAGCTCACCTCATACTCATAGACAACTGTAAATGGATAGTTAACCGGAACAATCCTGCAATAAATTACACGGTTGTCGCTGTAAAGACTGGCATTGTCAACGGCACTGCGGTCCACCATGTCTGATTTTTTTATGCTTTTGGTTCTGACACCGGAGGCATTGTATACTTCAGCGGTCTTTATGGTCACCTTTTCCCCTTCATTGTACGGAATGATGAGATAAGCTTCCGCTAAGGATTTCTCATTCAGGATGGTCAGGCTTAAACTGACGTTGACCACCATTCTGTCATCGTCGGGGAAAGAGATGGTTTTGTGGTAATTCCGGATGACTGAGTTTGCTCCTTTGGAAATGTTTTCAGGAATCGCTGACGCCGCCAGATTCTGCGCCGAAAGTTGTGCAGAGAATAACAATGTTACTGCAATGGCAGTAAAAACCAGGGTTCTTTTTCTGGCCATGGATCAGCGCTTTTTCAGTACGATCAGTTCCGAATTCTTCGCAACAATGTGAGAATACAACTCTTTCAGATAGGGATAGTTGTTGGAGGTAAACACCGCTGTACGCATGTTTAATACACTCATAAACTGTATCATATTTCCGTTTACGGCTATTGAATAGCGGAAGCTTCCCAGCTGATCGGGCAATGAAACCACTGCACTTTTTGGTAATTCAGCGATGTCGTATCCCTCGGGCAAGGTGATGGTATTGATGATTTTCTGCGTAAAGGGATTCTTAAAATCCACCGGGTATTCACGGTTTTCGGCAGAAAATGGATTGGATGACAAACCAGCGCCCATCGTGGGATTCATGTAAATGATGTCTTTTACACTTTCGTCTGACAGCTTGTATGTGCCTTTGTACTTCAGGTACAATGGCTGAAGACGGTCATCGGTATTTTCGATGGTCATTTCATCGATGAGCAGTCCGGTATAGTCAGATTCATACTTAGTGATGTAATCATCGGTTGTATTCTCGGCCCTGATCTGGTTGGCCCTGTTATGCGCGTAATAGGAAGTTTCCATCAGGCTGAATTCACCGCTTACATTGCCATCCGGATGCAGGGTGGTAATGGCAAATAACTGCCGTTCGTTCGATACACCGCCCATAAGATTCACCCAATCGTTGAGGGAGGCAACCTGTGAGATTCTTCTTCCCTGTCCGTTCAGACACCTTTCGGGCAACATGGTATAGGGTAATTTTTTGTCAGTGGCGTCAAGCAGAAAGCGCTCTTCCCCGATGCGTGCCTCTGCAATCACATAATTGAATTTGCCGAGAATGATCTGTCCCGGGTGAAGTGCCCCGTTTTCCCTGGTGCTCAGGATCACCGGGTCGGCCTCTATGCCGGCTTCATTCAGAAGCGATACCAGCAACAGGTTGATATCCGATGATTTGCCTTTCTTCTCATCCCAGGCCGATCGCAGGTTTTTGGTAACATATAGACCATATTTGTCGTTGTAGCCCATCGAATTCCTGATCAGTTCAAAGGCTGCAATCATCCGTTCCTTTGGATCAGGCTTCGAAATTTTCAGCGCTGCTGCTTCGTCCTTCAGCGGACAACTGCGTTTGAGCTGTACTCCGAAATCCGTATCCTCAAGCAATTCCTTGCTTATTTTTTCCCACGACATGGTATAATCCCTTTTCCTGAGGGGGAAGTTCTCTGAGCCGAGCTCAAATTCAATGGCCGCGAGGTAATTGCTGATCGAGGTAATAAAGGGCTCTTCACGAAATGCAGGAACATCATTGAATCTGAACTTCTTAGAGTTGTCGGCATAAACCACAGAATTGCTTGTGCCGTCGTTGTAACGGAAGATGATGTTCCTGTTGTAGGTTTTCGTTTCGGTGCTTGTCGGCGAAATGTAGCCTTTCATCAATGTTTTAAAGAAGAAGTACTCTGGTGTTGTTACGGTAAGTTCACTGAAAAGGGCGGGTTCTGTGTACTGAAATTC
>CALMDN010000402.1 GCA_937864935.1 uncultured Bacteroidales bacterium | reverse complement strand
CATAATAACTTCCAAGTGAACCCTTGCGGTTCAGCTCACCGATCGGATGAACGGGCATGAGCCAGAGAATATCGGTACCCAGTTCCTTAAGTCGGGGAAGATGGGCTTCCAGTGCCTTGAAAGTACCTTCCGGGGTAAATTGCCGCACGTTCACTTCATAAATGCTGAGGTTTTTGCTCCATGCGGGGTGCTTAACCTGAAGCAGGGTGCTGTCGGACTGGCCGGTAGTTTCAGCCTTTTGTTTGCACGATTGCATGGTGAAATGGGCTGCAGCCAGAAGTATGGCTACTGCCAGAAGGGTTCTTGAACTGATTTTCATAAGGATAGGATTTATTTACAGATGAATAGATGCTGCTGTTCTGCAAACAAAAATAATAAAACCCCCGTCAAGTTCAAAAAAGCATTCACCTTTTGCTTTCTGTTTCTTTTTTTGCCACCAGGCCGACCGATGCTGTGGATCAGGGGTCTGGTCGTTATTCCTTTAAAATCCGCTTTTAAGATTCGATGGCAAAAAAAAGCTGTCCGGTAAGGACAGCTTTTCCTTGAATTCAACAGAACAATTCTTATTTCAATACAAACACTTCGTCTTTCACTTTCGTGTTGACTTTCATCGACAGTACATTCAGCTTGATGGTTTGCGGACCCATCTGCTGTGAGATGGCGAATGGGAATTTAACCCCGTCAACCTCGCGGTAATCGGCATATTCTGTATCACCCTGATCGCCGGTTTCTTTCAGCAGCAGACCGGAGTTGATGTCAAAGAAGCGGGTGGTTAGTTTACCGTTGGGATAGGTTATCAATACCCTGTAGGTTTCGGTTCCGTTCACTTCTTCAATGCCTTCGAGTGTGAGCTGAATGCCGAGTTTTTCATACTGAAGCTCAATATTCATCAGTGATTCGTACTTCATATCCTCGAGCTCTTTTCCTTCGAGGGTCTTGTTTTCACCTCCCATCGGTGAAACCATTTTAGCAGTTACACCATCGTAAGCAATCTGCTGGAAAACCATGTTGCCGGCGCCGATTTTCATCAGGTATTTGTCAGGTGCTTTTCTGATGATGTCGAATCCTATGGTCATACCTTGCATCGAAGTGCTGGCATTGAGTGTGATATCCTTGATTTTCAGCAGGGCTTTTTCGCCACCGATCGCTTTGATGTAAGCCTCATTCACTGCTTTGGCGGTAAGGCCTTCCGGTGCCGGTTTTACCTTTTTGTCAGGATCGTATTCATTGCCCTCGAAATCAAAGTAACGCAGTGGTTTGCCGTTCGAGAACTTCTTCAGCTTATCGGCGATTTCATCGGCTTTCCCTACAGCCAGAATGTAGGCATTGTCGGGTTTGATGTATTTCACAGCCATTTGCTGAATGTCTTCGGGCGTTACTGCAGCCAGATTCTTGAGGTAATTCACATAGTAATCCGGACTCAGGTTGTACCGGGCTGTGTTGATGGCAAAATTGGCAACGGTCTGTGGTTGTTCGAGCGACAAGGCAAAAGAGCCGGTGAGATAGTTCTTGACGAGGTCCAGTTCACTGATGGGCACCATTTCATCGCGCAGCCGTTTCATTTCGAAAAGTATCTCGTTGATGGCACTGTCGGTGACCGAGTTCCGGATTTCGGTGCTGGCTTCAAACTGTCCGGCCAGTTTATCGGCCCTGAGGCTTGAATAGGCACCATAGGTAAAGGCTTTCGACTCACGCAGGTTGTTGTAGAGCCTGAAAGTGCCGCCACCCAGAATGGTGTTTGCTACCCTGGCTTTGATGGCGTCGGGGTTGCCCGGGCGAAAATCTACCGGATAACTCAGGCTGAGTGTGGTTTGAACCGCATCGGGCCTGTCAACGATGGCCACCACATTCTCTGCCGGCATCTGAGGCATGGGAACCTGGGCTTCCGGAACTGCTTTCTTCTCCCAGCTACCGAAATGCCTCGTGAGCAATTCTTTGGCTTCAGCCGTGGTGATGTCTCCGATAACCGCCATGTAAGCAATCTGAGGCCTGAAGAAGCTTTCGTAGAAGGCTTTGCACTGTTCAATGCTAACCTTGTTTACCGATTTTTCCGACATTGACTCACCGTAAGGATGGTAGGTTCCGTAAGTGAGAAGTTTGCCAACCCGCTCGCTGATGGCCGAGGGCTCGTTCTTCTGGGCTTCCAGTCCCGAGATTGTCTGGGTTTTGATTTTGTTGAGTTCCTCTTCGTTGAATGCCGGGTTGAGCAAAACATCCGACATGAGCTCGAGCAGGCGCTGGTTGTGTTTCCTGAGCGCTGAACCATAGATACCCGTTGCACTGGTGCTGAGGTTCGCACCAATGAAATCCACTTCTTCGTCGAGTTGCTCTTTCGGTAGGTTTTTGGTGCCT
Organism: uncultured Bacteroidales bacterium; assembly: GCA_937864935.1. GTDB lineage: Bacteria > Bacteroidota > Bacteroidia > Bacteroidales > Lentimicrobiaceae > Lentimicrobium. Next base: position 2,038 of record CALMDN010000402.1, on the reverse strand, counting down.
CTGCGGAGCATCTGACCGCTGAGTTCGGCAAGACCCGTAACATCGCCCTCGGGCAATGGGGTGTAGTCGATGATGAGGGAGTAAGAGACCCTTGGAATCTTTTTGTTCTCCACAACAAATACCTTCAGTCCGTTGTCGAGTTCGAAGGTTTCATACTTGCCGATGTTGATCACCGGAACCGGTCCAGGAAGCGGTTTTACACTCCTGTCGAGTGCCGGTTTTGGCTTTGCTGTATTTTTCTGGGTTTTTACCTGGGCATGAACACTGAGTACAGCAAGCAGCAGGGTAAAAGTAAGTGTGAAAGCAATGATTTTTTTCATGATATTTCCTCCTGTTTACTGGCTCTGTTTGGGTAAATAATACAATACGGCCCTGTTGTCTTTGATGAGGTACTGGTTGGCTACCCGCATGATATCTGCTTTGGTTACCTTCATGTACTTGTCAATTTCGGTATTGATCAGGTTGGCATCGCCGAAGTACATTTTATAATCAGACAGGCTTTCTGCGATACCAGCCACAGTAGAATTGCGGCTTACAAAGTCGTTTTCAATTTTGTTACGCAGTTTTTCAAACTCGCGATCGGTGAGTTCAATGGTCTGAGCTTTCCTGATCTCTTCGTTGATAGATGACTCCAGGTCAGCCGGATCGATCCCCATGCTGACAATTCCGAAAACCAGGAAAAGTCCCGGATCTTCGAGCGGAATGGGGAATGAGCCCACATACAATGCTTTCTGTTGCTGGTCGACAATGGTTTTGTTGAACCTTGAGCTTTCGCCATCCGACAAGAGGGTGGTCAGCATACTGAGGGCATAATAGTCGGGCGTTCCCATGGCAGGCATGTGGTAGGCCTGCACCACGGCCGGCAACTGTATGTTGTCGTAAACGGTATCACGGACTTCGGCCGTCTGTTTGGGTTCAACAATGTTTGGCCTGTAGATCTCTTTGGTGCCTTTGGGAATATCCCCGAAGTATTTTGCAACCAGCTCCCGGGTTGCAATGGGGTCAATGTCTCCGGCAATGGAGAGGATGGCATTGTTGGGAACGTAGAACCTCGAATGAAATTCAATAAACTCTTCCAGGCGGGCTTCATCAATGTACTGCGCTGAACCAATGGGTGTCCAGCGGTAGGGATGTACCTTATAGGCTGTGCTGAAAGTTTTTTCGATAAGCGAACCGTAAGGCCTGTTGTCGTACGATTGTTTGCGTTCTTCCTTAACCACCCGGCGCTGAGTTTCAACTCCGGTGCTGTCGATACGAAGGTGGAGCAAACGTTCTGATTCCATCCATAAGCCAAGTTCGAGCTGGTTGGAAGGCAGCAGGATATAGTAGAATGTCCTGTCCCAGCTGGTGTTTGCATTGATTTGTCCTCCGGCATTCATGGCAATTTTATCAAACTGACCGCGTGGAATGTTTACTGAGCCTTCAAACATCAGGTGCTCAAAGAAATGGGCAAAGCCGGTTCTGTCGGGGCTTTCATTTTTCGAACCTACATGGTACGAAATGGTCACAGCCACGATGGGGGTGGAGTTATCCTGATGGAGGATAACGTGCAGCCCGTTGGGAAGATCAAACTCGGTGAAGGCGATCTTTGTCTGGGCCATTGCGGAGGTACCGGCCGTAAACAGCAATACCACTGCAATTAGTGTTCTGAATGATGACATAGTTGTTTGGTTAACTGGTTGGAAAAAATTATGGGTGTATTATCAGTCGGCAAAGGCCGGAATAGTCAATTTCGGTAAAGTCAGTGATCACATGGTGGGCTTCGGTAAGTTCAGCATAATGGTGGGTGGTGGCAACGCCTACCACTTTCATCCGGGCCCTGAGTGCTGCTTCAATTCCTTTGAGTGAGTCTTCAAAAACGATACAGGCGCTGATATCAGCCTGCGAAAGTTCTGCCGCTTTCAGGAAAACCTCAGGATCGGGTTTGCCCCTGCTTATCATCGATGCATCAGCAATCACGCTGAAATAACCGCTGCATCCGATGGCTTCAAGAATGAAATCCACATTTTGTCGTTCGGCTGATGTGGCAATTGCCATT
>CALMDN010000401.1 GCA_937864935.1 uncultured Bacteroidales bacterium | reverse complement strand
GCCGACATTGTGGTTGGATGCCGACCCATAAAAGAGCACAAGGAGTTTAGTCCGGTTAAGAAGCTTTTTCAGCTGATGGGCAGCTGGATTCTGAGAAAAATCTCAAAAACCGATGTCAGGGATGCCCCTTCCGGATTCAGGGCTTTTTCGAGAGAAGCCTGTCTCAGGATGTTCATTTATTCAAAGTTTTCCTATACCATGGAGAACCTCATTCAGGCCGGAAATTCCAACCTGAGGGTTCATTCGGTCGATATCCGGGTCAATGCCAAAACCCGCGAATCGAGGCTTTTCAGAAACATCTTTGAGCACATCTACAAATCGGGCGATACCATGATCCGCATGTATATTCTTTACCGGCCAGGCCGGTTTTTCCTCTGGATAGGTACTGTTTTCAACCTGGCTGCAGCTGTTCTGGGAATGCGGTTTATCTACCTGCTCTTCATTACCGATCATCCCGACAAGGGCAGAACCTATCTTCCTTCGCTGATTTTACTGGCCATTATGGCATTCTTTGGGGTAATTTCCTATATGATCGGCATACTGGGTGAGCTGCTGAAGTTTATCCGAAAACAAAACGAAGAGATCCTTGCCAACCAGCGAAGAGAGCGGTATAAGAATAAGTAATTTTATTACAGTACATTAAGATTCCTTATCTTATATTTACTTTAAAAATCAGATGGAGATCATTTACCTGCTGACGATTGTCTCAGCGAGTTCCTTCAAATCGAGGCCCTCGAAATTGCCGGAGCTCATCATCAGCAGTACTGCATTTTCCCAGTGTTCGGAGAGCAGGTAATGCTCCAGAGATGGCTTATCGTTAAATGTAAGAATATCAACTCTGTTAAAAGCTTCTTTTACATCTTTAATTTCAAAAACCGGAAGTCGCTTCAGTTCCAGGGCATGCCGGCTGTAGAAAACAACTGCACAGTCGGCTTCATTCATTGAATCGCGGTATTCCTGCAGAAACCCAAGGCTGAGGCTGCTGAAAGTGTGCAACTCCATGCAGGCTACCAGTCTTCGTTCAGGAAACTGTTCCCTCACGGCATTGATGGTAGCCATGAGTTTCGAAGGGCTGTGGGCAAAATCCTTGTAAACCGCACAGGTTTCGCTGGCAGCAAGGAGTTCAAGACGTTTCGAAGCGCCTGCAAAGGTTCCGATTGCATGGTAAAATGCCTGTGAACCGACTCCCATGCACTGACAAACCAGGCGGGCACCTTCGAGGTTCAGCATGTTGTGGTGACCGAACACCCTGAGGGGAATTTTTTCAGATCCGGTAACCAGGCTGGTGATTCCGTTTTCGATAACATAATCCGGTTTTGAGTAGGGAAGTTTAACGACACCATTGTCGACATTTTCAGCCACTGCAGCCACCTGATCATCCTCACCGCAATACACCAGTGAACCTCCCTGAGGGATCATCTGTGCAAAAATCCTGAACTGATCTACATAATTATCGAATGTTGGGAACACATTCACATGGTCCCAGGCTATGCCGCTGATGAGGGCAATGTCGGGCATGTAAAGGTGGAATTTGGGCCTGCGGTCGAGGGCAGAGGTGAGGTATTCATCCCCTTCAATCACCATAAAACGGGCTTTTTCTGTAAGCTTTACCATCACATCAAACCCTTCGAGCTGAGCACCGACCATATAATCGGTGTCAATGCCGGCCTGTTTCAGCACATGCAGGATCATGGCCGTAATGGTGGTTTTACCATGGCTTCCGCCGATTACCACCCTGATTTTATCTTTTGACTGCTCATACAGGTACTCCGGATACGAAAAAATCTTCAACCCGAGTTCCTTTGCCTTTGCCAGTTCCGGATTGTCTGCCCGGGCATGCATTCCGAGGATCACGGCATCCAGACCTTCGTGGATACTGGCTGGATTCCAGCCGATGGTTTCGGGCAACAGACCCAGCCGCTCCAGCCGGGTTTTTGCCGGATCGAAAATCTCATCATCGGATCCGGTAATTTTATACCCTTTGTAATGCAGGGCGATGGCCAGGTTGTGCATGGCACTTCCGCCAATGGCAATAAAATGAACGTTCATCGGAATTTCTGTATTATACGGCAAATGTAATCAAAACTGTTTTTACTGTCCGGGCATTACTTCAGTTTGCTATGATGCTGCAATGACTGAAACCCCTATTTTTGTGCTGTTCAAAATATGACAATGAAACTCACAAGCATTGAAGCCGATCGCTGGAAGATGGATGGCGGTGTTGCCTTCGGGGTGGTGCCGAAATCGCTCTGGTCGAAAGTTTATCCGGCCGATGAATTCAACCTGATCGATATCACCACCCGATGCCTCCTGATACAGCATGATTCCGGCAACATTCTGATTGACACCGGAATGGGAAATAAACGGGGTGAGAAGTATTATAAATATAAGTACAGGACCGGTGAGGAAGGACTGTTGCCGGGCATTTCAGATGCCGGCCTCTCCCCTGCCGACATCACCGACATTGTGTTTACCCACCTGCACGACGATCATGTTGGCGGAGCAACACAACTCAGGCAGGATGGCAGCATTGAAGAGATTTTTCCCAACGCAAGGTACTGGTGCTCCGAAGCCCAGTGGAAATGGGCCTGGAATTCAAACAAGCGCGAACAGGCTGCCTTTTTTCCCGACAACCTTCAGGTGCTGGAACAATCGGGCAGGCTGAACCTGGTAACTTCTGCAGGGCC
>CALMDN010000400.1 GCA_937864935.1 uncultured Bacteroidales bacterium | reverse complement strand
CCTATAATGCTGCAGGTGTCTACGCAGTCTCATTAACGGTTACAAATACCAATGGAAGTGACACGGAAATCAAAGGCAATTACATCATCGTTGAAGATCCGGATTATTGCGATGCAACTGCTTCGTGCGATGAATTCATTCAGGACTTATATTTTAACACCATTGCCAATACTTCGGGATGCGGCATCAATGGCTATACAGATTATACAAACCTATCAACTACAATTACTTCAGGCGAGATTTACTCCGTAACTGCAACAACCGGTATTCTTTATACCGGCGATCAGTGCGGGGCCTGGGTTGACTGGAACCAGGATCTGGATTTTGATGATGAAGGGGAGTATTTTACCATGACCGGCTACCCGTTTACCGGAAGCATCACTCCCCCGCCCAGTGCACTGAACGGCCCTACCAGACTTAGGGTGAGGATTCTCTATACAGGGGATATTGTACCTTGCGGGAATGTGGAATACGGTGAAGCAGAAGATTATACTGTAATCGTCGACAACCCGTCATCGCTGAAGACTGTCAACCTCACCCTTTTCCTTGAAGCATTGATGAACGAGTCGACCGGTTTGATGAACAAAGCCCAGGATGATCTGGGATTTCATTTCCCAGGGGATGTAGCTGACGAAGTTAACGTCAGTCTTGCAAATCCGGTTGCACCCTATGCTATTGTCTTTGAAGCCAATGACATTCCGCTGAACCAGAATGGTCAACTCTCGCTGCAGGTACCCATCACCTTTTCCGGTAACTATTATATTGTGATCAATCACCGCAACAGCATTGAATCCTGGTCAGCAGTGCCACTCTCATTCAGTGCGGGAACCATTCAATATAATTTTTCAGATGCTGCTTCGAAAATCTATGGCAGCAATTCTATATACAAAGGCAACCACTACTGCATTTTCGGAGGAGATGTGAATCAGGACGGGACCCTGGATACCGGGGATATGACGCCCGTTGACAACGATGCTTCTGCTTATATATCAGGATACACAGATACCGATGTCAATGGGGATGGCATCGTGGATACCAGCGACATGACAGTGGTTGACAACAATGCCGGAACCTATGTCGGAGCAGTAAAACCATAATACACGAAAAAAATCTGACTTACACTACCCTGAACCACAAACCCATATGAAGAACCTGGCCATAGAATAATTATTTTGTAAATTTATTTTACACTTATTGCATTTAGCAGGAATATTCGTAAAATATTCCTGCTTTTTTTTAATTACACCAATTACTTTTTTACATTCCGGAAATACACTAATGGTTGATGACAACAGATTTTCTCATTTGAATGATTTTGCTTTCTTGTTAAAACTAAACCGGCTATTGGCTTGATTGCTGTTCCCAACTCTGCAACTCGGATTACTATAAGACATTAAAGGGGAACAAGGCCGATGGCCGGTTTTGTATTTGAGCTGCCGGGATGCTGAATAACCTCCTTAATGAATTACTGATAAATAAATTTCAAGCATCCTTCGCCAAATCCTGTAACTCTACCCACAACTGAGGCCTGTATTCCATAATTCAGCAGTTCAACATGAAGCCGGGCGGCAATCGACTCCGGAATACTCACCAGCAATCCACCCGAGGTCTGGGCATCACAAACCAGATAGATATCGGTTTGAGACAGGTGACTGAAATCAGCAAACGAAGCAGCGAATTCGGCATTGGCAATGGTGCCGCCCGGAATGGCACCGGCAACAGCTAGGCTCTGCACCCCTTCGAAAAAGTTGATCCTGTCAAACCAGATTTCAACATCAACCCCGGAAGCTGCGGCCATCTCGTGAAGGTGACCACTGAGGCCAAAACCTGTTACATCGGTACAGGCATTCACATGAAAACTGACCAATATCTCAGCTGCCTTTTTATTCAGCTGCATCATAGAAGCGATGGCCTGATCAACAATTTCCCTGGCAGCAATTCCTCTTTTGGCAGCTGTAGCAATAATGCCTGTACCCAAAGGCTTGGTCAGAATAAGGAGGTCACCCGGCTGTGCACCTTTGTTGGCCAGAATTTTCCCCGGATGTACCAGACCACTCACAACCATGCCGAATTTGGGCTCATTGTCTTCGATGGAATGGCCCCCCAGCACAGGAATACCTGCTTCTGCGGCCTTGTCTGAAGCTCCTTTCAGGATGGCTTCGAGCACCGACAGCGGAAGCCTGTTAACAGGAAACGCCGCTATATTCAGGGCAAACATGGGTTTTGCCCCCATGGCATAAATATCCGACAAGGCATTGGCAGCAGCTATGGCTCCAAAAGTATAAGGATCATCCACCACCGGGGTAAAAAAATCGACGGTCTGCACAAGGGCCATCGTATCGTTAAGGCGGTAAACTGCAGCATCATCGCGGGTTTCTGCGCCGATAAGCACATCCGGACTGAAGAATTCCGGCATGCCGGCGAGTACGGTTTCAAGATCGGCAGGACGCATTTTACAGGCACATCCCAATCCATGCGTAAAATGGGTGAGTCTGATCTCACCGCCTTCCTGCCTGACACCCGTGGCATCCCCGCTCACCGGGCCCATTGATCTGACAGCTTCTGCAACGATGGCAACCGCTTTATCCACCTCTTCAGCAGTGGTATACCTGCCGGTAGAAAACCGGATGGTGCCCTGCGAGTAAGCCGGAGGAACTTTCATGGCCCCAAGTACCGTTGAATCTCCGCTGGTACCGGTATGGCAGGCAGCCCCGGCAGAAGCCGCAACTCCGTCCATGGCCTGAAGCAGGCTCACCGCATTCAGGTTTCTGAAACCCACACTCAGGGTATTCGGAAGCGCGTGTTTCGGATGTCCGTTAAAGCGTAAATCGCGGATGGCACCTGACAATCCTTTCTGAAGCCGGGTTTTCATTTCATGAAGATGCAACATATTCTCCTCAAGGTTGAGAGCGGCTATTTCGCAGGCTTTCCCCAAACCGACAATCTCAAGTACATTCTCCGTACCGGCCCGCAGGTTCTGCTCATGATCGGCTCCGTGCATCAGCTTTTCTATTTTCACACCGTGTCTGATAAACAGCACGCCGATGCCCTTGGGTCCGTAAAGTTTGTGTCCCGCAACCGACAAGAGGTCCACATCCAGCTCCTTCACGTCCACCCTGATTTTTCCCAGAGACTGTGCAGCATCGGTGTGCATCAGGGCTCCGTGGCGGCGGGCAATATCCGCTATGGCAGCTATTGGCTGAATGGTGCCTACTTCGTTGTTGGCATGCATCACCGAAACAAGGATGGTTTCGGGCTTAAGGGCCTTGCGCACATCTTCAGGATCAACCATCCCATATTTATCAACCTTCACCACCGTAATTTCAAACCCCTGTTCTGCGAGAAAACGGGAGACCTCTGTAACAGCAGGATGTTCAACCGATGAAATAATGATATGATTTCCATGTCTCTTCATCGCATATGCAGCCCCTTTTATGGCCATGTTGTTGGATTCAGTACCCCCGCTGGTAAAGATGAGTTCCTGGGGCATGCAGTTCAGCAGACCCGCTACCCGCGATCTGGCTTTCTCTACTGCCAGCCGGCTTTTAATTCCGAATACGTGACTGCTTGAAGGATTCCCGAAATAATCATCCAGAAAAGGACGCATCTCATCGGCAACTTCAGGATCTATCGGGGTAGTGGCATTGTAGTCAAGGTAAATCTGTTCCATGAATAAAACTGTGCATTAAAAGTTATCTGAACTATTCTCTGATGCCGGCCTGGGGTCCTGAGGCAGGCTTTGTTTTTGAAAAGAATCACTTATAAGCCTCAGAATCAGCTCAGCATTCTGTGCTGCATCTCCCGATCCGGCATTCACTTCAATGATCCGGCGGTCTGTAATCCTTAACAGGGCCTTGAGGTACATTTTATCATAATATCCGAGTACGATTTGTATGGCCCGGACAAAATCCCCTGCTTCAATATGTCTCACTGCTTCCCTGAAATTGAGTCCACCCAGAGGCTGCAACAGCTTCCCGAGCGCAGCAATCAGCTCCTGCTTTTCAAAGCCGGCATACTCCAGCTTCAGCCTCTCCAGTCTCACAACTTCAGGCACCTTCAGCAAAATCAGCGGACTTCTTTTCAATCTTATAAAAAACTCTGATGGCAGGCCAATGGTACCGATGGAGCGGCTTTCATCTTCAAGCCATACCGGCCTTGATGCATCAAGTCCAGCAAGCTCATCAAACAGGTTGTTCTCAAACTGCTCGTTGCCAGGCTGAGGATCCTGACCCAGGTAACCGAAAACAGAGCCCTTATTGCAGGCGAGTGACTCGAGATCGATGGTCTGCTGGCCGTTTTCGCGCAGGTGTTTCAGTACTTCAGTCTTCCCCGAACCCGTTAACCCTCCGATTACAAGCATGTCGAGTCCGTTTCCTGCTTCACGCCTGATGTATGTCCTGTAAGCTTTATAACCGCCCTTAAGCAGGTGCACCCGGTAGCCTCCCAGTTCGAAAAGCCAGGCCATAGAAGCACTGCGCATCCCCCCTCTCCAGCAATAAACAGCTACCTCTTTCGCTTTACCGCGATTGAGCACATTCAGCTTCTTCAGGAAACCTGACATTTTAGCCCCCACCAGATCCAGCCCGACGAGCAAGGCGGCTTCCTTTCCGGCCTGATGATACCTGGTACCCACCGCAGCCCTTTCATCATCCGAAAACAACGGAATGGACACAGCTCCAGGGATATGACCCTGAGCATACTCTGATGGAGAGCGAACATCAACCAGCAGGTGACTGCTTTTTATCCTGAATAAATCCTGCGGCTCAAGCGGTATTACCATACAGCAAAATTACCCTAAAATTCCGATTTGCCTGCCGATGGTACCTGATTCTGAGAAATGAATGAATATTACCGGATGTCAGGCCCTTACAACCTGTGGTAAACCTTCGAGATACAAAAGCCAGGCTGTTACATTGGGATAGCCCATTGCTGACAACACAGAAGCATAGTGCAATACCTGTGCCCGGTGGGTTTCCTGAGGAGATCCGGTTTTATAATCAATCACATCGGTGTGGGTTTCATGAACCACAACCCTGTCGGGACGCAGATTTTTGCCCTCCGGAGTAAGTATTTCCTTTTCGGCGATTATTTTGCAATCCTCAGAAAAGAATGGTTTTACCTCCGGATGATTTATAATATCCTCAAGCATAGCCGCGATTTCGTCAGCTTCGTTCGTTTCAATCAGACCAAGCTGAATGAGTTTCTTCACAGCCCGGGGGACCGTGGCAGGGTAATCAACAAAAGACAAAGCCTGGTGTAGCAGATTTCCTCTTGCCTGAATACGTTCAGGTGCCTCGGCCTGCCAGCTTCCGGGAGCCCGGGCCGCAAAAATCAGCCTGCTGCGCCATTCAGCACTCTGAAACTCAGGCGATGGTTCTTCAGAACTCCTGCTGCCTTGTTCTGATGCCTTTGCAGTGACGGAATCTCCGAAAGTGTAGACCGTTGTGTCCGCCTGGTACAATGAGGCCGATTGCAGGAAGGCTGCCAGCAGTGTGGTGACAGACTTCGGCCCGGAAGCAGATCCTTCTGGCAGCTTTCCTGCCAGAATATACAACCTTTCTGAAGCCCGCGTAAATGCTACATAGATCAGGTTCAGCAGATCAAGTTTCGATTTGGAGGCTTCTCCCATATAGAGCGGGGCAAACTTCGTCTTTTCGAGTTTTCTGTCGAGCCTGAGCATAACAGGTCCCAGTTCAGGCAGATCCGGATCGTCAAGTTCTACCCAGGCTGTTTTTTTGGTGAGGCGTGAGGCATCATCATCGGCAAAGGCATAAATCACGACCGGGAACTCCAGCCCCTTCGATTTATGAATGGTCATGATCTGCACAGCATCCGGAGATTGAGGAAGTACAACCGATAAATGTTGCTTTTGCTGTTCCCAGTGTTCAAGAAAACCACCGGGGAAAGCTCCTGGACCGTTGGCAACCTTCAGCACTTCGTCCAGAAAGAACTGCAGGTAAAC
>CALMDN010000399.1 GCA_937864935.1 uncultured Bacteroidales bacterium | reverse complement strand
CCTTATCCTGTCGGTATGAGGAACAACCACCACAATGGATTGAGGAATTTCGTGCGTGTACTGAAGGTACTTGAGAGTACTCAGTACCGGATTCACGAACCATTCATGCTGCCCGTCAAGGATACAGATCACCGGTAGTTTCACAGAATCAGACTGATACCTGAAAAATTCAGGCAGATGCACATAAACACGCCGTTGCTCCTGAAGGGCTGCCGACCAGACACTCAGGGTATCGGTTCTCTGCGCTTTACCTGCAGATAGGATATTCAAAAAGCAGACGGCAAGAACCGCAGGTAAATATTTCATAGAAAATTAGCAAGAATCACCGGATTAACAACAGGTATGCCACTGTTTTGTTGCACCGAAAGAACAAAGCCTGAGCAAACAGGATTCCGGAAACAACATTCATTTCATCAGAAATCCCTGAGTTTGCAATCATTTCCTCATTTTTTGCTTTGAAATAACTCAAAAAATCACTATCATTGAAAAATGTAAGAAAACAGCTTGTTTTCCAGGTTACATGACTGTTCAGGTGCGATAAACAAAAAGACCGGCAGCACTGGAATTTCTGTCGTTTACTTCACCATGTTCCATTCCAAAAACCCGGCCATATGAAAAGGGTTACTTCAACGGATGAGCATTTCCCCGATGCCATCCTTCATTCGCTGCAGGAAGCATTGATTACGATTGATCTGAATGATTGCATCCTGCTGATGAACACTGCGGCAGAAAACCTCTGCGGGTGCAGCAACGCCGATTCAGCCGGTAAACACATCTCCACAGTACTGGGCAGAATTGCCGCAGGTTCAGGCGAGATTGTTGAAAAAGCAGCTTCTCATGCCATCAGCCGGGGATCTTTCAACTGGGAAAGCACTGGGATGATTTTACATGCACACGGAGAATCCACTACAGCATATTCGGGGACTGCATCCGCCCTGGCATTTCCAGGAAAGAACCCTGATGGAGCAGTATTGTTGTTCCGAAAGGCAGAAATCAGGCTAACAGAAAGTGAATCTCATTTCGGAAGTGTACTTGATTCGATGCTCGAAGGCTGCCAGATTATCGGTTACGACTGGCGATACAAATACCTGAACAAGGCTGCTGCCGGTCACGGCCATCGCTCCACCGGGGAACTGATTGGCATGACCATGATGGAAGCCTACCCGGGCATTGAAAATACATCCCTTTTCGTCGCCCTTTCCCGCTGTATGAAGACACGCATACCAGAGCGGTTTGAAAACCACTTCGTTTATCCCGATGGCAACGAAGCCTGGTTTGAGCTGAGCATACAACCTTCAACAGAGGGATTGTTTATTCTTTCATCAGATATCACAGGGCGCAAACAAGCAGATGAAAACCTGCGCAAAAGCCTCGACAGGGAACAGTTTCTCGGCAACCTGTTACGCAATGCCTCGGTGGCCATCAGTGTCGGGTATCCCGACGGGCGGCTGGGTTTGCATAACCTGGCATTTGAGAAACTCACAGGCTATACCGGTGAGGAACTCAGTAACATGAGGTGGAATGAAGTTCTCACGCCCCCTGAATGGCTGGAAACGGAAGATAAATATCTGGCAGCGATTGCCACCACCGGGGAATCTATAACTTACGAAAAGGAGTACATTCACAAGGCGGGTGACCGGATTCCGGTGGAACTGGTGGTTCATCCGGTATTCAATGATCACGGAAACATCTCACACTACTATGCTTTTATAACCGATCTGACAGAAAGAAAAAAAGCAGAGGAAGCCAGAAACTATGCTTACTCGAAATACAAATTGCTTTTTGAAAACTTTCCACTGGGAATATCTGTAACCGACAAGGAAGGCAATATCCTCGAAGTCAATTCACAGGCTGAAGAATTGCTGGGGATTCCGAAAGAAGAACACCTATCGCGTTCCATTGCCGGAAAGGAATGGAAAATAATCCGTCCCGACGGTACTCCCATGCCGTCAGAGGAATTTGCAAGTGTCAAAGCACTGAAAACGAAACATCGGGTAGAGAATGTTGAAATGGGTGTTATTAAACCCGACCAAAGCATCACCTGGATCAATGTTACCGCGGCACCCGATCCGATGGGACAGTTTGGTGTTATCATCACCTACAACGACATCACAGCAAGGGTGAATGCAGAGGAAAATCTGAGAATTCAGAAAGAATTGTTTGATAAAATTACCGCTTCTGCCCCTGGCATCATCTGTTCGTTTCACCAAAACCCTGACGGTACCACCAGTATGCCTTATGCCAGTCATGCAGCTTTCGATATCTATGGCATTGATCCTATGACCATTAAAGATGACATGTCTCCGGTTCTTTCAAAAATTCATCCCGAAGACATCGGTCATGTTGTAGAGTCGATTAACCTTTCAGCCGAAACCCTGGAGATGTGGCAGGATGAATTCCGTTACCAGCATCCTGTGAAAGGAGAAGTCTGGATCGGAGGTCACTCAATGCCAGTTAAAGAAGCTGATGGAAGCACTACCTGGCACGGATTTGTCGCCGACATCACCGACCGCAAGCTGGCAGCCGAGAAACTCCGCCAGAGTGAAACCAGGGCCCAGGCGATGCTGAGTGCCATCCCTGACCTTATGTTCAGGGTAAATCGCGAAGGCCGGATTCTTGACTATCAGGCTGAAAAAACAGACCTCTATGATCAGACCAATCCGCTGATCGGTAAAACCAACAAAGAAATTTTGCCCATTCATATAGCAGAACTGATTGATCGCGAAATCGAAAAAACTTTATCAGGTCTTCAATTGAATACCTTTGAATATCAAATGGAGATTCCCGGCATGGGGATCCAGGACTTTGAAGCACGCATGGTTCCCAGCGGGCATGAAGAAATAACAGCAGTTATCCGCAACATCACCGAACGTAAACAATCGGAAGAAAAAATACTGCGTACCGAGAAAAGATACCGTTCATTGATTGAAAACGCCCCCGATGGCATTGTACTGATCGACATTAACGGACGGTTCAAATATGCCAGCCCCTCAATAAAACGAATCTTCGGGTATACAGAAGAGGATATGCCGGTCTCTGATGCCAATGAATTGACTCATCCGGCAGACCTGCCGGTTATTTTGACTGAAATCTCAAAATTGCTGGAAAATCCGGCTTATATTCCAACCCTCGAATACCGTTTCCGACATAAAAACGGGGAATGGATCTGGATTGAAAGCACTTTCAGCAACCTGCTGAATGTGCCTGACCTTGAAGGCATCAGCATCAACTTCCGTGATATTCATGAGCGAAAACTTACCGAGGAAAGACTGCTCAGGGCCAAGGAAAAAGCCGAGGAGAGCGAGCGCCTGAAATCGGCCTTTCTTACCAACATGAGTCATGAAATCCGCACCCCTATGAATGGAATCCTGGGCTTTGCCGAATTGCTCGGAACCCCGGACATCACCGAGTCCGACAGGGCTGAATACATTGAAATCATCCGCCAGAGCGGCGACCGTATGCTGAACACCATCAACGACCTGATAGAGATTTCGAGCATTGAGACCGGCGCAGTGGCTGTGGTTGAAGCGCAAGCCAACATCAATGAAATGCTGCGCTTCCTGTACAACTTCTTTGAACTGCAAGCGGCCCAGAAAGGGGTGCAATTGTCGTGTACTACCCCCCTGCCCGACGACAGGGCCATGGTGATCACCGACAAGAACAAACTCGACAGCATTCTGATCAACCTGATCCGCAATGCAGTAAAATTTACACAAAGAGGCACAATTAATTTCGGGTACAAAGCCCGGGGCGGTATGCTTGAATTTTATGTCAGCGATACCGGAATCGGAATCCCGGCCGACCGGATTGAAGCCATTTTTGAACGCTTTGTGCAGGCTGATCTCAACATTACCCGCCCTTATGAAGGTTCCGGACTTGGACTGTCGATCTCCAAGGCCTATGTAGAAATGCTCGGCGGCAACATCCGGGTTGAATCGATGGAAAGAGCCGGATCAACCTTCCGTTTCACCATACCCTGGAAGGCTGCAGAACCGCTGAACACGCAAAAAAGTACCGATAAGGAGAGCACGGAGCAAAACCTGCTGCTCAACGGCACGGTGCTGGTGGCCGAAGACGATGAAATCAGCTTCAGATTGCTGCAGAAAATCTTCACACCACTATGCCGGTCGGTTATCAGAGCAGGCAACGGTAACGAAGCAGTAGAACTGTGCCTGCATGACCAGAGCATCAGTTTCGTGCTCATGGACATCAAGATGCCGGAAATGGACGGATACGAAGCTACCCGCAGAATCAGAGAGTTTAACACAGATGTGGTGATTGTCGCACAGACGGCTTATGCCCTCGAAGGAGAACGAAGAAAGGCCCTGGAATCAGGCTTTGATGACTACATCTCAAAACCCTTTGATGCTTCCAGAATAATGGATCTCATTAAACGAAACCTCAACCGCAGGGGCAGCTGAAATACCAGTCGTTTCATGTTACTCAAGGCATAATCCGCCTTGCGAAAAAACAAATGGGAACAGAACTGAAATGTATCGCAACCAGTCGGCAGAAACTCCTGTAACCTTTTCAGGATTTCGGGATAAATAAGGTGCCTCCGGGATGAATCCTGATTGATCATATTTGGTCGTAAATCATTCGGATTCAATAAATGAGCCCTGTTCACGTTATTAACAAAACAAACCGAAACGCCGATGAAAAACCCAAAAATCAATTTCAGGGCTATTCTGACCCTTCTGGTACTTTTGCTGGTAACAACAACCGGCTGCAGAAAAGACAACGATGACAAAACCGCACCGGCGGTTCCACCTCCGTCTGCCTTTGTTATGGACTTCGGTAACTTTTCCGATGCCGGGGATACATTAAAATCAGCGGTCAGTGCCGACACCTATACGAACTGGGGGTTCTCCTGCCTGAATGTTGCCGTCTGGAATACCATCATCACCGTAGGACTTGCTGTTCCCGTAGCTTCCTATGTGGAAGCATTCAACCACGAGGCAGTGTACCACCCCGATGAGAACAACTGGACATGGTCGTACAATTTCAATTCCGGCTTTGCCGTGTATGAGGCTGAACTGACCGGCGCCATTGAGGGAGCTCAGGTAAACTGGGCCATGAGGATTACCAAAGCCGGAGCCTATACCGACTTCCTGTGGTATCACGGCAGTTCAGCCCTCGACCTCAGCGGCGGATACTGGATTCTTGCCGAAAGCCCGCAAAATCCGGTTGACCTGCTCCGCATCGACTGGAACCATTTCCCCGACGGTACAGCCGACATCCGTTACACCAACATCAAAACAGGTGATCCCGAAAACGGATCCAGCATCTGGTATGGAACGGCCCTCACTTCGCTCGACCGGTTCTACAACATTTATATCAATTCAACAGGCAACAATACCAACATCGAATGGAGTTCCACGCTTTACAACGGCCGGGTAAAAGACCTCCTGCACTTTGGTGATCAGCAATGGCATTGCTGGGACGAAAACCTGATGGATGTAATTTGTCCTTAAATGCCTGGGAAAAACACAGGCTGATACTCCTATTCAGGTTTCATTGTCGTTTGGTTCAGGATGGAAATTGAAATTCTTTCCAAAGGGATATTCTTTTGTTGCGATCGCAATCAGAATGAAGAAATACGCCCTTAAACAACCGGCATAGAATCATTAATTCCTAATCATCTTTTGCACTCAGGTGCTTTCGGAGCATAGCAAGCAGCTCGGGCATCACAATCGGCTTTGCAATGTAATCGTTGCACCCGCTTTCTGTCGCTTTTTCCCGGTCACCGGCCAGTCCGTAAGCCGTCTGTGCAATGATAATCACCTCTTTGTTGAATTGTCTTATCTGCCGGGTGGCTTCAAGACCGGTCATGCCAGGAAGACGGATATCCATCAGTATAAGGTCTAACTCAGGATTGTTCCTGGTGATTTCCACAGCATCTGCCCC